>NZ_JASJFB010000275.1:0-7334 GCF_030065455.1 Microcystis sp. M53602_WE12
AACATATTTATTCGCTCAACCCAACCTACGAAACTGTAGGTTGGGTTGAGGCACGAAACCCAACCATAAACCCAAGGAAACTAAAGTAGGTTGGGTTGAGGCACGAAACCCAACAATAGACCCAAGGAAACCCAACAAAAAGATTCAGACAGATTTAGGTGTTGGGTGTTGGGTTTCGCTTTCCCTGAGAATTGAGAGGTTTTCTTTAACATATTTATTCGCTCAACCCAACCTACGAAACTACGAAACTCACCCCCCTAATTTTTGTAAAATCTGCAAAATCTGCATCACTTGTTCATAAGCAGCCATATTATTCTGTTGGAGGAATAATATAGCTGCTTGTTGTAGATCAATTTTTACTTTTTCGGGTTGTCCTAATATGGCATATAAACCACCACGACCTAAGTAAGCTTGAGCCAAATTAGGATTAATTTCAATAGCTTTGCTGTAGTCAGAGAGGGCTAAATCGTATTTCTGCAAGTTATAGTAAAGAAGCCCCCGATTGTAGTAAGCTTGAGCATAATTAGGATTAATTCTAATAGCTTGGTTGTAGTCAGCTAAAGCTAAATCGTATTTCTGCAAGTTATAGTAAACAACCCCCCGATTGTTGTAAGCGTCAGCATAATTAGGATTAATGTCAATAGCTTTGCTGTAGTCAGCTAAAGCTAATTCGTATTTCTGCAAGTCAGAGTAAAGATTCCCCCGATTGTAGTAAGCATAAGCATAATTAGGATTAATTTCAATAGCTTTGCTGTAGTCAGCTAAAGCTAAATCGTATTTTTTTTGGAGACGGTAAAGCTCCCCCCGATTGTAGTAAGCATTAGCATAATTAGAATCAAGTTCAATGGCTTTGCTGTAGTCAGCTAAAGCTAATTCGTATTTTTCTTTGTTTTCGTGAAGAATCCCCCGAACGACGTAAAAGTGACTAAAATTTGAATTAAGTTCAATAGCTTTGTTGAGGTCAGCCAAAGCTAAATCATATTTTTGTTGGCGATGGTAAAAAATCCCCCGATAGAAGTAAGCCGAAAAAACATCATCAGAATTAATGTCAATAGCTTTGTTGTAATCAGCTAAAGCTAATTCGTATTTCTGCAAGTCAGAGTAAAGATTCCCCCGACTGGCGTAAGCACCAGCATCATTAGGATTAATGTCAATAGCTTTGTTGTAATCAGCTAAAGCTAATTCGTATTTTTGTTGGCGACGGTAAAGATTCCCACGATTCTCGTAAGCCTTAGCAAAATTACGATTAAGGTCAATAGCTTTGTTGAAGTCAGAGAGGGCTAAATCGTATTTTTGTTGGTAAGAGTAAAGATTACCCCGATTGTTGTAAGCACCAGCATCATTAGGATTAATGTCAATGGCTTTGTTGAAGTCAGCTAAAGCTAAATCGTATTTTTGTTGGAGAAGGTAATTAAGCCCCCGCCCTCTATAATATAAACCATAATTAGGATTAAGTTCAATAGCTTTGTTGTAGTCATCTAAAGCTAAATCGTATTTTTGTTGGGAGGAATAGTGCAACGCTCGAACAGAGTAAGCCATAGCATAATTAGGATTAAGTTCAATAGCTTTGTTATGGTCATCTAAAGCTAATTCGTATTTTTGTTGTAAGAAATAGTACTTCGCTCGAATCACATACCACAAAGCACGAGGAGCGAGATCAATTGCCTGATTAATCGCAGCTAATCCCTCATCATAGCGTTCTAAACTATCTAATACTGACTCTTTCATTATATAGGATTTAGGACTATTGGGAAACAGAGAAATCGCCTGATTAATCACGGTTAATGCTTGCTCATAATTTTCTCTGGCTTCTCTTTCTCTACCAGCACTTTTTGAGAAGCCACCTAAAACGGCATAAACATTACTTTGCAGTTGTAAAATACTACTGTGAAACTCCTTTAAATCTTTCCCTTTAGGTAAGGTATTAATCGCTTGTTGCAAAGCTTCTATAGCTGGTTGATGTTCGCGTAATTGAAATAACGCTAATCCCTTCCCATACCAGGCTAAATAGACATTATCGGGGTCATTTTGCTTAATCGCCTCATCAAAGGCTTTAATTGCTTCCTCAGACCTCCGTAACCGCCATAATTGTCCCCCCCTTTGTATCCAAATATCCGCCTTCGCATTGGTATTAGGGACAATAACACCAGCAATCGCTTGAATAATTTCTTGTTGTTGTTGCGGACTAACTTGGGGTTGAGCAGTGGTTAATAATTGCGGTTTTACCTTCAATCTTTCTTGCAATCCGATAAAAGTGCTAATGGGAATCCCCAAACTAAACCCTAACTGAATTTTCCCCCCCCCTGCTCCTTCTGAACGTCCATGAATCCCTATTACTCTCCCCTGGGAGTCTAAGACTGCACCACCACTCATTCCCCCAAATGTGATGCTAGTATAAACTAATTCATACCCTCCAGTTAAAGAACTGACACTTTTTAATACTGCCCCTTGTTCATTGCTTAAGTCATTTTGGCGGGTTCCTAATAATCCCATTTCTTGATCTTTGATTCTACCTCCACTAAACAACCATTTCGAGGGATTGTCGCCAATTTTGGGGAAGCCTGCCGCAAAAACAAAATCATCGGTATTTGGGTTATAATTCGCTATTTCCGCAACGGGATAATTGTCTCGGCTTTCAAACTGAAAAACTGCTAAATCTACCCCTTCCTGCCGGATGATGGTGCTTTTCTCGATGTTTCGAGTTTTACCGTCCTTGGTGACGACGGTGTAGGTGCGATCGGGACAAGGTTCACTTGCAGCATCTTGACTTTCTTCCTTCTTCTCACATAATACATGGTCTGCGGTTAAAACTGTGTAAATATTCCCTTCTTTAGCGATAATTACGCCACTTCCATTGGCTTTACTGCTACTATCAATCCGCACGGTGAAACCCTTGGCTTTTGTTTCTAATTCGGCGATATAGTCAGTAGGGGCGGTGGTTTCTATATCGGGGTTCACCTGCGGTAGGGGCAGGTTATAGGCGCTGAGGATTTCGGGCCGGATGTAGGTTAATAGGGTATGAAGGGGAATGCCCCAGTTAACCGCTCTCATCTTTTGGATTTCTGCATCTGTGGGTTTTGTACCGTCCTCGTAGATGTAGTTAGAGAGAATCGGATGGGCCGATCGCCCGTTAATGCCGATTAACTCATCCTCGAAAAAGATACCACCGCCACTCATTCCCTGCACGATATCGCCACTATAACCGACGCTGTAGCCCTCCCGGAGGGGTCGATCGCTTGTTTGTTCAATTTTCCCGTTATCGGTGGTGTACTGCCCCGTTTCTGCGGAATAACCGGTTACGGTGATATCTAGTTCCGCATCCGGGGAAATGGCGCGAATTTTAGCGATCGGATAATCCCGGGTATCGCTAAACTCCACCAGGGCCAGATCCTTATCTTTTAAAAGGGAATTCGGCGCGATCGAGGCTGTGCGGGTTTGGCCGTCGTGGGTTTGGATCTGTAGGGTGGTCGCGCCGCGGGTAACGTGAGCGTTGGTCAAAACGAGGTATATACTGCCTTTTTTCCCGATAATGATTCCCGATCCCCGATTTATCTCGCTAGTAATCTTAACAGTGACTTGACGGATCGATCGCTCGATCTGCGCGTCTGGGCTGTCTTCCGCCACGATCGCCGGAGCAGAGAAAGGGGATAGCGCTTTAACCGGTACGACGGGCAGAAGTAGGAGGCTTAGGAGTAGGGGAAAGGGTTTCAACATGGTTATTATGGGGAAATTTGGGGTAAAACAGCGAAAATTCTAGCGGGTGGGAACGCAATTATTTTGCGGGCCAGCAGATCTCGTACCACAGGGTGCGTCGCGATCGGCGAGTGGTGCTTTGGCGAAAAACTCCGTCATCGAGATATAGGTTTTATCTCCGGAATTCTGGAGGAGCATATCCGAGCTTTTCCCCTCTAGGATGTCCATGAGTTGTTGCAAGACTAAATCTGGATTGTCGTGGGGTTTAAGGGTAAAAAGTTGGCTATTACCATCGCAGGGATCGCCGGATCGTGAAACGCTGCAGATGATCGGGTATCCTTTCGCCCGGCCGGTGGTGAGATAGTTAAAACGCCCTTGATTATATGCTTCCTGGAATTTTTTCGTGACTTCCTCGCAACGAACCGGGGAACGTTTGGAGAAATATTCCGATTTCCAGCCGATAATCCGCACATTGCCGCTTCTTTGGGGAATCCAAGCGAGGGTAGCGGGTATTTTTCCTCCCGATGCGCGATCGAACACCTCTTTACAGAAGAAGGTGACGCCATTCGGGGTGGTCGATTGGCTGAAACCGGGGGCGATACCACCGAGGAGGACAGTGGCGAGGAGGCCGACGCAAGCGAGACGGTGGGAAATATATCTAGAGTTCATAGGGATAGTTCCTCAGAAAATAGGGATTAGAATCGTGATTAGGGTCAAAATGGGATTATTTAAGGGTTAGCGGCGGCGTTGAGGGTGTAGCGACCCGATTCACCCCCTTCGCGAGAGGTAGCCACTAGGATATAAACTCCATCGGCGGGTAATTCGGTTACGAGTCGAGCGTTAAAATCCCCGGGGGCGCGATCGACACGCTGGTTACTACGGGCGACCTGTGGGTATTTTGTCCCCTCGGAAGATTGGAGAACGCGATAGAGGACAAGATAGGGAGCGATCTCGTTGCTGTTCATATCCAGAACGATTTTCTGTCCGGCACGACCCTCGAACCCGTAATATTGCTCGTTTTGGTCTTTGGTCAAGTTGCCTTGAACGGTCTGACCGTTAAGAGGGAGGGCGAGTAACTGTATCCGATCGTCCTGTCCTAATGTTGAGACGGTGGAGACATCGCCTGTTTTAACTGCGGTGAGGAAAGCTTGCAGGCGATCGAGGGAAACGGCGAAATTAATGCCGCTCTGGGTAAGGCCGATCGGGTTTCCCGCACCGTCGTAAACGTAACTCCCGATATCGCCTGCGACGTTAACCCCCACCACTTCCCCCCGTGAATTCAAAAGCGGCCCGCCGGAATTGCCTTTGTTGATATTAGCGTTGTGTTGCACAATGCCTTTTTCGGGGTCGAGACGGCTGATAATGCCCTGGGTGAGGGTGTTTTGATAGTCCTCGTTTAAGGGTGTGCCGATGGCGAAAACGCTTTCGCCGACTTTGGCGGAGTTCGGACGGGCGAGGGGAAGATAGGGCAGGTTTTGGCGGTTATAAATCCGCAGGACGGCTAAATCCACGCCATTTTTAGCGAAGCCGATCACGTCTGCCGAGGCCTGCTGTCCGTTGGAAAATTTCACCGTCACCACCCGGGGGCCATCCGCAACAACGTGGGCGTTGGTAATGATGATACCGTCGGGACTGACGAGAAAGCCGCTACCGTGGCCGCTGCCATTTTTGACGGTGACGACGGCGGGGCTGGCTTTCTGATAGACTCTAGAAGCGGTCTGCTCCTGCGCGAGGAGGGGTGGAACGTTTTCCATCAGGAAGCCTCCTGGTTGAACGAGTAGGCCAGTGGTGGCCAGTAGCACCGATAGGGTGAAAGTAATTGGTTTCATCGGGTTGGCTCCTCTTTAGTCGAGGGATACTTGCAAGGATGTTATCGTTGGTTTTTTTCCAATTATGCGATTAAGTTTTAAGTCCTCAGGTTGCTTTTTTCACAAAAGTTTAGAGGGGGAGAGCGATCGCTCTCCCTGGCAACTTACGCACCTATCTGCCGTAGTGCTTCTATGGCGCTGTTGTACATTTCTGTGTTTCCCTGCTGGCGAAATAATTCGGCGGCCGTTGTTAGATCGGCGATCGCATTTTGTCTCTGGTTAAATGCGAGATGGACGTATCCGCGGAAATGGTAAGCGTAGGCAGCGCGGGGGTTTAGTCGGATCGCGGTGTTCAGGTCTTGAAACGCCGGCCGCCATTGTTCGCGAATCGTGTAAATCATGCCCCGACCGAGGTAAGCTTCGCTATAGTCCGGATCGAGTTCGATCGCTCTGGTGAATTGAGCGAGGGCGAGATCATATTTTTCCTGTTGGATGTAGTTAATTCCCCGGTTAAAGTGGGCGATCGCTTCTTTGTAGTTCGCTTGAGCGATCCGGGTTTCGGCTGGTTGTCGGCTTTCTAGGGCCATAACGGGGTGAACAGTGGCGAGGGTGGAGAGGCCGATTAGGCTGACGGTGGTGAGAAGGGCAAAGGATTTCATGGGTAGTGCCTCGGTGAGGGTGATTTGAGCTTCTACATAATTCATCGGTTGCTTTTTTGAGAATATGCAGGATAGGGCGATCAATTTTTTTTCCTTTCGGGTACAAAAGGAAAAAGCGCGGCAATCGGCATCGCTTTGTTATCATTTAGTGAAAAATACTTGTTTTTTTTGATGCAATATGGTAAGCAAATCCCCGACGATTACTGATGCGGAATTAATTCGCCTCAGTTGTCAGAACCCGGAATTAGGCTTTGAACGCAATGCAGATGGAACGTTAGTCACTATGCCCCCGATCGGAAGTATTTCAGCGAATCGAGAACTGAAAGCCGGCGCTCGCCTGCTCTACTGGGTCGAACAGAACGGGTTAGGAGAGGTATTTAGTTCTAGCGGCGGTTTTAAACTGGCCAATAGCGCGGTACGCTCTCCCGATGTGGCTTTCGTGGCGAGAGAACGTTTACCGTCCGGTTGGCAGGAAAGGGAGGATGAATTTCTCGATCTCGCGCCGGATTTCGTGATCGAGATCCGTTCTAAAACCGATAGTTTATCCAAGTTAAAGCGGAAAATGGAGGAGTATCGGGAGAACGGGGTGAAGTTAGGATGGTTGATCGATCGCCACAATAAACAGGCTTTCGTCTACCGTCAGGACGGGACGATTACCTGTTATCCCGAGAACGCGATTTTAAGCGGGGAAGATGTGGTTCCGGGGTTCACCCTAGCGCTAGAAATCTTGCTGTAAGATCGATCGCTTTTTTCGGGGTGAGATTCAAAATCGATCGAGTATCTAGACCGCGCCTAATTGCCGTAGGAATTGCAGGGCTTTTTCGCGTGCTGGCGCGTTCCCTTGCTGGCGGAACAGTTCGGCGGCTTGTCGGAAATCCTCGATCGCTTTTTCCTTGTCTAGCCGATAGACGTAAGGAACCCCAACAATAGACCCAAGGAAACTACCGTAGGTTGGGTTGACGTAAGGAAACCCAACAAAAAGATTCAGACGGATTTAGGTGTTGGCTGTTGGGTTTCGCTTTTCCTGAGAATTGAGAGATTTTCTTTAACCTAAGTAGCTGGTTATAATTAAATTAAAAATGGATTTTAGGTTCGATCCCCCCTGCCCCCCTTGATAAGGGGGGTGCCGATAGGCGGGGGGAGCCCCCCTGCCCCCCTTGATAAGGGGGGTGCC
>NZ_JASJFB010000070.1:0-10254 GCF_030065455.1 Microcystis sp. M53602_WE12
AGTCCCATTCTCGAACATTTAACGGCATTTTCAAGGGCAATATACCCGCAATTACTACACCTTTTAGAGCTAGGAAACCATCTATCTAGGGTCTGCTGAAAAAGTTTTTCCTGGTGGCAGGGTGTGGGGTGTGGGGTGTGGGGTGTGGGGTTTTACCCATTTTCACCTGGTCAATTACCTAATTTTCAGGGAAAAAGTACCTGAATTTTCCCCTCAATCACTGCAAGGGTCGGGACTTTTTGAGGTCAAAAAAGTCTAAAAGCCTTATCCAACAAGGTTTTTAGATTTATTCAGCAAACCCTAATTATAAAATATTCTGTGGGGCTAAAATCATGACAAATCTCCAGTGGACTAGCTATGAGTGTATCGTGATCGGGGCGGGATTAGCGGGATTAATCGCCGCGCGGAATCTCCAGAGGCAAGGTCATCAAGTTCTGGTAATCGAAGCGCGAAATCGTTACGGTGGCAGAATGTCTGGTCAATATCTCCCCTCTGGACAGTGGATCGATCGAGGTGGTCAGTGGGTGGGCCCAACCCAAGAGCGTTTTTTAGCCCTCCTCGACGAGTATAAAATACGTCGTTTTCCCTCTCCCAATCAGGGAAAAACCGTCCTAGTCTTTAACAACAAACGCTATGAATTCAATGGTTTTTTTCAAGGTTTCCACGAGGGAGAAGTACCCGATATCGGCGCAGCAGAATGGCAAGATGCGATGTCAGCATGGGCGCGTTTTCAAGAACTAACCAAAACCCTACCTTCAGGTTATCCCCAAAGCAACGATCACACCAAAAAACTAGACAGTAAAACTTTTGCTCAGTGGATTGAAGAAAACACCAGCACAGATTTTGGTCAATGGTATTTTGCTTATATGGCGCGTGCAGTGGGTTTTCTCGGGCCGGCCGAACCCAACCAAGTCTCACTACTGCACGTTCTTTGGGGACAAAATTGCGCCCCTCAGGCCGAACATCCAGAAGCCGAACTGATCCATGGCGGAGCGGGACAAATTCCCGACAAGATCGCGGCGGAGTTAGGAGAGCGAATTCGACTGGGGGAACCGGTTTTTCGCCTTAATTATGACTCGGCCGGCGTGACCGTAGAAACCAGCCAGAATACTTTTACCGCCAAATTTGCCATCATTGCCATGCCGCCCCATCTTGCCGGCCGCATTATTTATCATCCCCCGCTGCCACCCCAGCGAGAACAACTAACCCAACGAGTACCGATGGGATGCTGCGCTAAAGTCCTGATTTCCTATGAGCGACCTTTCTGGCGAAAACAGGGACTAGCGGGACTTGCTCAAGGGAATTGTCAATGGTTGGAACTCTGTGCCGATAGTTCCGATCCCGAAACCGGCGTCGGGGTAATCGCCACCTTTGTGGTTGGCGATCGCTATAGTCGTTGGCGCTCCATGAGTAGTCCGGCGCGCCGTGCCGCCGTCCTCTCGGATTTAGCTATTTATTTCGGTCAAGAGGCCCTTTTCCCGATCAGTTACGATGAGGTGGATTGGCCTGGGGATCCCTGGACTGGTGGCGCATATTCCGCTTTTATGCCCCCCGGAGTCTGGACAAGTTTCGGCGAGGCTCTTTTTACTCCCGTCGGACCGATTCACTGGGCCGGCACAGAAATGGCCGATCGCTGGCCGGGATTTTTCGAGGGAGCGATCCGCACTGGTGAGGCAGCGGCTGATCGAATCGCCTTGCTTTTGCGGGAAAAATGAGCATCTACAGGGCTAGGACACTTTTTAGGTCAAAAAAGTCATCATAGTCAAGTTTCGGGGCTAATAGGGCAGAAAACTCTTAAATCATCACTATTTCGCCCTGGTAATGTTCGACGAAATACTGGACACGATGACGATATTCTTTAATTGTCCGATCGACCCATTCCCGCTGCTCACTGTTAGCATAGATATGCACTAAAGGTTCTCCAGCATCGGGTAAAATCAATACCCAGTCATCATTAAGGGGATTAATCACCTTGACTCCATCGACCAACTCTAGATTAAGATCCGCGTGAGTCTCCACCAGATAGCGCATCAGAGATCCCTTGACTTTCCAAGGACAGCGCACCGCCGTATTCTTATTATAAATGCGCGGTAACTCGGCCCGCACCTGAGCTAGAGAACGTTCCTGAATGGTTAACATCTCCAAAAGTTTCGCCACGCTGAACATGGCATCGAAACCGGGATGTAATTGCGGAAAAATAAAGCCAGTTTGCCCACATCCTCCTAAAACCACATTAGGATTGGTTTGACATCCTTCCATTAAAGCGCTAGGACTGGCTTTTGTCCGCACCACCCGGCCATCGTGACGACGCGCGATCTGTTCCACGGCACTAGAAGCATGAACCGGCACTACCACTGTACCGCGAGGATGGGCGGTCAGAATTGTATTCACCATTAGAGCAGTTAATTGTTCCCCGCGAATCGATAAACCACTCTCATCGACGAGGACTAATTGTTCCCCGTTGGCCGAAACCTGTACCCCTAAGTTCGCTTTCAGGGCCTCCACCACATGGCCCAATTGATGGATTAGTAACTCTCTTTCCTGCATGGAAAGGGCATTCTGACGTAAACTGGCATTGAGAACCACGGCATCACAGCCAAATTTGGCCAGTAATTCTGGTAAAATTGCCCCTGAGACTCCGTAGGCGTAATCAATGACGATTTTGGAGCTACTATTGCGAATAGCCTCTACATTTAGCTGAGTTTCAAAGGTTTTGCGGTAATTATCGAGAATATCAGCCGGATAGGACATACTGCCGATTTCCTGCATTCCCACCCGTCGCAGATCTTCTTTGAAATAGGCCCCTTCGATTTTCTTTTCCCTCGCTTTGGAAACATTAATCCCTTTTTCGTCTAAAAACTCGATTAAGAGAAAATCTGGGCGATCGGGATGAATGCGAACGTGAATGCCACCGACTACGTTTAATTTAGCCACTAAAGTCCGCGAAATCGGTAAAGCATTCGCTTGTAGGTTTTGGATATTCACCCCCACGGACATTAAACCGGCAATCAGCGATCGACTGACCATGCGCGAGACACTGCGTTGATCCCGGGAGACGATTACCGTTGACCCCGGTTTCAGGATGGAACCGTAGGCTGCCCCCAGTTTAACGGCGAATTCGGGCGTGATATCGATGTTAGCGAGTCCCGATACTCCTCGTTGACCAAAGAGGTTTTTATGGGCAGTATTTCCCCAAATCAGGTTAATATTGAGGATGGCTCCCGATTCGATCTGTTTACTCGGCCAGACTCTGACCCCGGAATTGATCTGCGCTTCTTCCCCGACGATCGATAATTGTCCGATCACCGCACCTTCGTGTACCTGGGCCCGTCGATCGATTCTGGTTCCCCTAGCGATCGTACAAGCGGCTAAATTGACCTCATCCCCGATCACCACACCATTCCAGAGGATGGGACGTTTCAGATCGGAACCAGCACCGATGGTGACATTATCGCCGATAACCGAACCCCTCTCGATCAGAACATTTGCACCAACGCGGCAATGATTGCCGATCATGGCCGGGGCCTCAATGTGGGCGCTAGGATCGATATAGGTATTAGTACCGACCCACACCCCGGGGGATTTTTCTCGATAGGGAAATTCTAGGTTAACTTTGCCGGATAAAGCGTCGTATTGCGCTTCTCGGTAGGCCTCCAGATGACCGACATCGCACCAATAACCATCGGCCACATAACCATACATAGGTTCGCCCCTTTGCAGCAGCAGCGGAAACAAATCTTTAGAAAAGTCGGCTTCTTCTTTGTAGGGGAGATAATCGAGGACTTCTGGTTCGAGAATATAGGTTCCGGTGTTGACAGTATCGGAAAAAATCTCGCTGGTGGATGGTTTTTCGATAAAACGGCGAATTCTGCCTTCTTTGTCGGTAATCACTACCCCAAATTCGATCGGATTGGCAACCCGCGTCAGGACGAGGGTTGCTTTCGAGTTTTTACCTTTATGGAATGCGATCGCTTTTTGCAGGTCAAAATCGGTGATACTATCGCCACTAATCACCAGAAAGGTATCATCTAACCATTCGGCAATATTTTTCACACATCCTGCGGTGCCTAGGGGTTGATCCTCCTCCACAGCGTAGGTGATTTTTACCCCAAAGTCGCTGCCGTCTTGAAAGTAGTCGCGCATGACATCGGGGAGATAGTGCAGGGTGGTGATAATTTCGGTAATGTCATGCTTTCGTAGTAAATTAATAATATGTTCGGCGATGGGACGGTTGAGAATCGGGACCATCGGTTTGGGAAGATCACAAGTAAGCGGACGTAATCTTGTCCCTGAACCACCTGCCATTAATACCGCTCGCATAATTTCCTCCCAAGGCTATCTTTTCGCCGTTTTTAAATAGTTTTTCCAAATTATGGCTTTAGTTTCCCGACCTCGATCGAGCCAGTTCCTAACCGGCATTCTAACACCGTCCCCCCGATTCAGAACAATATTTTCTTTTCCCAAGTCGGCAAAACCCAAGCTTAAAATAGGAGATGTGAATTCTCTAAATTCAAGGATGAGATGGCATGAGACTGGTTATTTTTATCTTAATAATTGTTTATGGTGCCGGTGGTTGGAAATTCTGGAATGGGTACAGAAGCACTAATTTTAGTCCCAGTTTACCCAATCGTTTAGCTCTAACGCTGTTCTGGCCGCTTCTTTTGGCTGTTAATCCCGCCTACCGCAAGAATTTTCAAAAAGCCCTCAAGGGCAAATAAAATTAACATACTGCCAATGTCACGGCCATAAAACAGAAAGTGGGTGGGTATCGAGGCGTTTTTTAGCCGATTAGTCGAGATTACCCCCCCAAAAAAAACCCTAAATAGGGTTTGCGGCAAAAAGTTTTTCGTGGGGGTAGGGTGTGGGGTTTTACCCATTTTCAGGTGGTCAATTACCTAATTTTCAGGGAAAAAGTCCCGGAATTTTCCCCCCAATCACTCCAATGGTCGGCACTTTTTGAGGGAAAAAAGTCTAAAAACCTTATCCAACAAGGTTGTTAGATTTATTCAGCAAACCCTAAATAATCCACGGCAATCAACAGTTTAGCCGTGGATGTCTTATCATGGTTAGGGAAAAAATTGGGGTCGTAGCTCAGTTGGATAGAGCGAGTGCCTCCTAAGCACTAGGCCGCCGGTTCGATCCCGGCCGATCCCGCCTTTTTCAGTGATCGGTAAACAGTAAACAGTGAAAAGATGCTGGGAAACTGCTATTTATAGCGCTTTTCACGTTACTGAGGTATCGACAAGTTTTGCCAACAAAGGGCTTAAGCCCCTTGCCCATGCCTCATTCTGATAAAAACTGCTATAGCATCAACCCCATTATCGAAATATTTACGGGCTTAATTAAGCCCGTAGGCACGGCTACGGGCAACTTCTAGAGGTTAGGCTTGATCGCTTCTGTTCTTGTTAATCTGTCGGATGATTTCAATCATTTGAGCGTGTCGATCATCCATTCTCTCTAGATGCCGGTAAAAATCGGCTTGAGTCTCATAAAAATCTGATTGTGCGCTTGCTATTCGAGCTAGGTAATCGTAAAGCCCTTTTTTCTCCTGTTTCCGTTCCTCGCGGTCACTAGCGACGGCATCAGCTAGGGCTTGAATAGCGCGAGCGTTCGATTCCACTATTCTCTCGATCCGCTCTAATCTGTCTTCTGACATTTTGGTAAACTCCTAATAGACTAATTCTTGTCCCCCACCGATGCCCGTCGGATGGGGGAATAACTTTAATTATGGGCTTTTCGATGCCAACGCTGATCCGATTTCCTAAATTCCCACTGTAATGCGATCTCATCAGGAGTCTTAATCTTTCCTGACTATTACCAAGTCAGGGAGACAAAATCAAGGGTTTTCCCGTTACAGGAAAACCCACATATAGCACTTTTCACGTTACTGAGGTATCGACAAGTTTTGCCAACAAAGGGCTTAAGCCCCTTGCCCATACCTCATTCTGATGAAAACTGCTATAATACTGCTCACTTAAAACTCAAAACTTAAAACTGATCACTGATAACTGATAACTGATAACTGATAACTGATCACTGATATTTATCTTCTCATTCTGCCCTTAATTTGATACCAAAGCCTTCTTAAACGTAGATCGAGAGAAAAACCCCGACGGGTGGGAATAACAATCGTGCCACCGATGCGATCGTGGAAAGCTCGGTTCAATTGTTCATCGCCGATCGCCATACCACAATCGGCGAAAAGGGGCGAAGATAGTAAAATCAAACTTAAAGGATTGCCAAAAAAAGTATTTAACCCTAGCATCATTAAAGCTGCCCCCCCACCAGCGATCGCCTCTCTTTTGCTTAACTCCAAAATTCCGGGTAAACGCTGAAGTCGTAGATCGATGATCTTCATATCCAAGGCCCAACGGCCTAAACTCTGACCCTGATTCTGCGCTACCAATAACACCCGCAAACACCACCAGATCAGGAGAAAAAGGAAGAATTGCAGTACAGGTGTACCGTTCGCAAAGGAGCTTAAAAACCAGATCGAGGCAAAGTCGATCAGGAAAGCATAGGCGCGACGATCTAAGGGAATTTTCGGAAATTTTTGCGGTAGATTATCTTCAGGCGGGATGGGGTAAACCATAAAAGACCTCTTGTAAAAATCAAAAATTGTTGTGAGGGTTAGGAGTCAGTAGCCAGTAGTCAGTAGTCAGGAGAATTAAGAATGAATAATAATTAGTTAAATAGTCTATTTACAGACTTTATGCCATTTAGTCCTTATTTTTGCAGTTTTTGAACCCTGAAAAATTAATTATGCAAGAGATTTAAAGTAAATTCTCGGAAAAATCCTGCGGTTTATCTTCCACTTTAATCGGGAAATTGGCAATTCTAGGATATTTGTCTCTTGTCTTTTTTCTCCCCCCGTCTCGGAGTCTTCTGTCTGGGGGTCTCCTCACCTAAGGTCAGATTTTTGATTTTTGCAGGAGATATAATTATTAATCGACTCGGAGATCTAAGCTACCATTGAGCAAAGGTAGCCCAGAATACAGGGATAATCATGGAGCAAGATTCATTAACAACGGAGGTTATTCTGACCCATCCGCGGCAAAGTTTGGGAGAGATACAGTTGGATTGGATGCCACAACCGGGTAATTATTTGGCCTTAAAAGGACAAACCTATGCGGTTTTGGAACGTCACCACCAGTATCAATACAAGATTGGTGGCTATTGTTTACGCAAAATATCCCTTTATGTACAAACTGCTCCCACCCCTAACGAAAAAAGTTTGATTGAAGGACGTTGGGTGATGGGGGATGCTAGTTGTCGTTTTAACGCCAGATCCGAACTGTTGCGCTGTGCGATTAACCCCCCAGGTCCCTGTCAAGATTGTCGTTTTTACGAAACTATTAACCCTTAAAAGAGCCTTTTTTCGGCAACAATCTGGCTATTTTCCCCTAGCTAACCGCTATATTGATCAATCGCCTATGAATCATCCTTACTCTTGGATTGAGGATAGCTTAAAAACCCTCCATCGGGCCGATTGGTATCGAAGGGTTAAAACCATTCAAGGCCGGGGCGGAGCCGTTATAGAATTAGAGGGTCGATCGCTGATTAATTTTGCCAGTAATGATTATCTGGGATTAGCAGCCGATGAAAGAATGATTGCGGCAGCCATAGCAGCGACACAACGCTATGGAACTGGAAGCACCGGCTCGCGTCTATTAAGTGGACACCGAGATCTTCATCGAGACTTAGAATTAGCGATCGCATCTTTTAAAAATAGCGAAGACGCGATCGTTTTTAGTTCGGGATATTTAGCCAATTTGGGGACAATTACCTGTTTAGTGGGGCAGAAAGACCTGATTTTAGGCGATCAATACAATCACTCTAGCCTCAAAAATGGAGCCAAGTTAAGCGGTGCCACGGTGAAAGAATACCGGCACAATAGTCTCGAAGACTTAGAAAATCAGCTATTAGCCCACCGTCATCACTATCGTCATTGTTTACTGCTCACTGATACAGTGTTTAGTATGGATGGGGATATCTGTCCCCTAGCGGGAATTCTCGCTCTAGCCGAGATTTATAATTGCATGGTTTTGGTGGATGAGGCCCACGCTACCGGGGTTATGGGGGAAAATGGCACAGGTTGCGTGGAATATTGTGGTTGTCAGGGACGGGAATTAATTCAGATGGGAACCCTGAGTAAAGCTTTGGGCAGTTTAGGGGGGTATGTGACCGGAAACGCCAAAATTATCGATTTTATCCGCAATCGCGCCGCCACCTGGATCTATACTACCGGTTTATCCCCCGCCGACACCGCCGCCGCTAGAATGGCTTTAGAGATTATTCGTCTGGAGCCGGAACGTCGCCAACGCCTACACCAAAATATTAATTTTGTCAAGAGTAAATTAAATAATCTTAATATATTGCCTTCGGAAGCGGCGATTTTATGTTTACCGGTGGCCAATCCGGGTCAAGCCCTAGAATTATCGCAAAAACTGCTAGAAAAAGGGATTTTTGCCCCCGCAATTCGTCCTCCTACCGTTCCCACCAGTCGTCTGCGATTTACTGCCATGGCCACCCATAGCCTCGCCCATCTAGAGGTTCTTGTTCAGTCTATTGGCGAATCTTTCTCCACATAGAGAAAAAGTTTTTCGTGGGAAGTGGGGTATGGGAAACGACTTATGATGCGGCAGGTTTAGGGACTCTTGAAAGGATTGACAATTTTCAGCCCATCAATGTCTGAATACCCAAAGTCTTCTGTATAGAGAGTTTCGACGTTTGCTTCCAAACAAGCAGCAACCACCATCGAATCCCAATGAGACAAACTAAAACGGATCATCAAGTCCTCAGCACGATTAATCACAGCCCAAGTTGGCAAAGCTGTGTACCAAACCTGTTGCAAATCTCGAATGTACTGATAGGCTTGCGCTCTGTCATACCCAAATGGCTCAAGTTTGCGGCTTGCCGCTAAATATTCGCAGGCAACCTGCCAAATTAAAACTCCCTCTGTCAGATTAGCTACTAGAGAAGCTGCGATTGCCTGCTTACTAGGATAACGCGAATCATTGACTTGACACTCCCCGCTCTAAAGAGACGGGGATTCTTGGTTCACAGAGATTACTTGCTTAGACAGAATTGCTTCTGAAAAAGTAGAGGTATTCTCTCCCCAAGCGTTTATTGGATCGAGCCCAAAGGTTCCGGTATGCCCTACCGTACTTAGTCCCCTTTTAAGGATGTTGATTGCGGCGTTTTCATCCCTATCCAAAACACATCCACATTTGCACTGATGGGTTCTAGTCGATAAAGATTTTTTGACAGTTTCACCACAGTTTGAACAGTTTTGGCTTGTATAATTCGGTGAGACAGCAATCGTTATCTTGCCGAATTTAACCCCAAAATACTCTATCCATTCCCGAAACTGATACCAGGCCGCATCATTTATCGATTTAGCTAGACAATGATTCTTGACTAAGTTCTTAACTCTTAAATCCTCGTAGGCTATCACATCGCTAGAGTGAACTACGCACCTTGCTAATTTCACAGCAAAGTCTTGACGTTGCCTATTTACTTTAAGGTGAGCTTTAGCTAATCTTTGTCTAGCTTTTTGACGATTTTTACTTCCCTTTTTCTTTTTAGATAATCGCCTTTGAAGTCGTTTTAATCGTTTCTCAGACTTTCTCAAGAATTGAGGATTATCAACCTTGTTGCCATTGTGATCTGTATAGAAAGAAGCCAAACCTACATCTAAACCAATACACTTACCTGATGGTTTAACATCTTCTTTAACGTCACAAGAAAGGACAAATTGACAATAATAACCGTCCGCTCTCCGAATCAACCTAACCCGTTTAATATCGGATTCTTGAAAGTACCCTAAATCCCAAGTTCCTACCAACTTAAGAACACCAATGTTTTTCTTGTCAGTGAACTTAACAGTTTTAGGGCTAAGAAGCTTCCATCCTGATTGTTTGTATTCAACAGAGCGAGATTTTTTAAATTGAGGATACCCCTTTTTGCCTGATACTTTACGTTTACAGTTGTCGTAAAAACGACTAATTGAACTCCAAGCACGTTCAGCACTTGCCTGTCTAGCAGTTGAATTAAGTTCATCGGCAAATTTAAAGTCCTGAGCTAATTCTTTAGAATATCGGTATAAATCGTTCTTACCCGTACCTTTTGTATCCATCCATAACCTTACACATTTGTTACGGATGAATTGAGCAGTACGAATAGCATCGTCTATGGCTTGATACTGTTGAGTTTTAGCTTTAACTTTAAACTCTAAGACAAACATTTTACGCA
>NZ_JASJFB010000604.1:0-8045 GCF_030065455.1 Microcystis sp. M53602_WE12
AAAGCGATCGAGATTAATACATATTGGCACGTCCATGTCAAGGGGTTGACCAATAGCAAAATTCTTTCTGGTGGGATCATCTTCCCAACCGAAAACCATGCGAAAATCCTGCTCACAAGCTTCATAAACTTGGCTAAAATGCGCGGGAATAGTTTTAACTGGCAGTAATTCTAAATCGGCGCTAGTTTGGGGTTGAAAAGAGCCTAAAGAAGTGTCAGAAACTGCGGGAGAATTACCTCCAGTCGGAGTAAACATGAGCATAGGCGATAGTTCAATAGTACCATAAGTACCGCTACCCGCTAAAACATCGCGCATAAAACTATCATCGGGATGGGGAGGATTCGCGATAATCCGGGGACTGGAGTGACCCAGGGAGACATCGGTGAGGAGACAGAAAAAACGCGATCGAGTGCCTTGCACCACCAAAAACTTACCGACGCGCATATCTTCTACCGAAATATCCGGATAAAGACGGATTTCTAAACCTTCACTCAGGGAACCTTGAATAACCGATCCGAGGGGTTGTTCACTCATGCTAACCTTTATTTGTGGCGATCTATCTCCCTATTCTGTCACTTTTCCGTTAATAAGTGCAAACTTGATCGGGTACAGTAAACAGTAATCAGTGATCAGTAAACAGTAAAAAGACAGTAGGAAACTGGAAGATGTACCAGACTAAGGCTGAATCCGCCGTATTAAATACTTCCCACTTAATACATACTGCACACTTAAAACTCAAATCTGATAACTGATAACTGATAACTGATAACTGATAAAGGGGTTTAAGAAAAAAAATCGGGTTGATCAACGGGAAGCAAGGAAATAGCCAAGGGAGAAGAGAATGCCACTAAAAAAGTGAAGATTAACCGCTATAAACTTGCAGTTACTGACTAGCTGAGGTTGGTCGTGATTTTGGTTAACGTGGTTGACTAATTGCCAAGCGAAAGGGAGACTAAGGAAGATTAAAAGAGTGAGAGGGGGATAAACCTGGAGCAGGACAAAAACTACCGTTAAAACGTAAACGAGAACCGTCACTACGGTTAAAACTTTAGAACCCTTTAAAGTACCTAAACGGACAATAGGTGATTTTTTACCCGCTTTGAGATCATCGGCGACTTGATGGAAATGGGAACAAAAAAGGATGATAGAAGTAGTAATCCCGATAATAATTGAAGCCGCTAGACTAGAGAGGGAAAAAGTGCCAGCTTGGGAATAGTAGGCAGCGGCAATCGCCAAGGGTCCAAAAGTAAAGAAACAGATAATTTCACCTAATCCTTGATAACCGAGACGGAAGGGAGGCCCTTGATAGGTATAGCCCAAAAAACAGCAGAGGGCGATTAATTCTAGGAGCATCCAATCGCCTCGCCCATAACTAATAGCAAAAATACCAGCGATGCCTAATAATAGAAAAAGATTACTCAGCCAGAAAATTAAAGATTTGTTACCGGTTAAATTAACAATCGAATGGGCCTTATTGACATCGATCCCGGTATCGGCATCAAAAACATCATTACTGAGATTTAACCAAGCGAGAATTAAAATAGCTGAGAGGATAAAAGTGGCAAAAACCGGGGGAGAAAATAGACCTGTTTCCTGATAAGCGATCGCTGTTCCCAGAATAATCGGTATAATCGCCACACTATACATTGGTGGTTTAATGGCTGCTAACCAGAGTTTTTTGGGCGAGGGAGTGGTGACAGTATCGGTGGTCATAGTTAAATAGGGTTTGCTGAAAAAGTTTTTCCTAGGAGTAGGGTGTAGGGTGTGGGGTTTTACCGATTTTTAGGGGGTCAATTAGCCAATTTTCAGGGAAAAAGTGCCTGAATTTACCCTGACTACTGACGAGCGACTCCTATTTTGATTTTGACCAGAGGTCTGATCATACCTCGGTTTTAAGGATATTTTACTCAAAAATGGAGATAAATAGACTAAAGCCGGGTAAGACATCCTCTCCGCTTAAATTAGCCGGTAGTTCCATAATTTCTACGGGTTGCTGAGGACGATAAATTTCCACTTGTTGTTGTTGAGGATTAACTAGCCAACCTAATCGCAAACCACTGTGGAGATATTCCTGCATTTTCGCTTGAATTTCCGGGAGGGAATCGCTACGGGAGCGCAGTTCAATGACGAAATCGGGACAAATAGGCGGAAATTTCTCCTGTTCTTCTCGACTCAGAGCTTGCCAACGAGTTAAACTCACCCAAGCGGCATCGGGAGCGCGATCTCCGCCTTTCGGCAAACGAAAAATCGTCGCCGAACTAAAGACTTTACCCAATCCGGTTTGACGATTCCACAACCAAAGTAAACTAATAAAATCGGCCTCTCGGTTGCCGCTAATTCCCCCAACAGGTGGCATCACAATTAATTCTCCTTGGGCGTTTCTTTCTAGTTGCCAATCTGGGTTAACTTGACAGAGACAGTAAAACTGCTCATCGGTGAGATTGACTGTATCTAAGTTTAAAATCACTGCTGCCATAGCTATATTTCGCCCTAGAAAACACTCTAGTCTTAATTATAGTCAATTAGGGCTGGCTGAATAAATCTAAAAACCTTGCTGGATAAGAGTTTTAGACTTTTTTGAAATCCAAAAGTACCAGATATGGGAGTGATCAGGGGGAAATTCAGCTACTTTTTCCCTGAAAATTAGGTAATTGACCCCCTCAAAATCGGTAAAACCCCACACCCCACACCCTACACCCTACACCCTGCTTCTAGGAAAAACTTTTTCAGCAGACCCCAATTAGATTCCTCGCCACAGTGCGATCGCACCGTCTCGATCTCCAGTGACTAACCAACGACCATCTCGACTGGCAACCATTCTTAAGATGACGTTTCCCTTGAGAGTATTCAAGTGCCGACGGGTATTAACATCCCAAAATTTGACAGTTCCATCCCCAGAAGTGCTGGCCAAAACTTTACCCCCATCGAGCAGGGCCATATCGGTAACAGCGTCGTTATGGGCGAGAATAGTAGTGGTGCCGATGCCGCTTTTTACTTGCCAACCGCGGATCGAACCGTCTTGACTAGCAGTACCGGCGGTATTACCATCTTTGGAAAAAAGCACCCGATAAACGGGGAATAAATTACCCGCATAGGCACGAATAAAGCGACCGGTACTCACTTTCCACAGTTTAACGAAGCCATCGTAATCGGCGCTAACAATTCCTTTACCATCGGGACTAAATGCGATCGCCTGAATCGGATGATTATGGCCGCGCAGGGTTTTTAACAGTGTACCCGTCTGAAAATCCCAGAGTTTAACTGTACGATCCCAGCTACCCGTGGCCAAAATTTCGCCATCGGGAGAAATAGCGGCATCGGTAACGAGAAAAGCATGGCCAGGATAGGTCATTTCTAATTTTCCCGTGCGCGTATTCCAGCGTTGCACTTTTCCCCCGGCATCGGCAGTTACGAAAGTCTCACCATCGGGACTAAATTGGATAGCGTTAACGGTATCACCTAGTTGCCAAGTCCTGAGAGGTTTTTGAGTTTTTAGGTCCCATTCCCTAACCGTGCCGTCAAAACTACCACTTAGCAGCAAGGAGTTATCGGGACTAATGGCCAAAGCATAGATGGGATCCTGATCGGCTTTTAAAATAGTAACCCGTTCGACCATCTGCCAAGGAACGATTTCTGCTAGGGGAGACGCTTGCGGAGTGGTGGTTTTCTCTTTTTCCCGATTGACTGCACAACCACCGGATAGGAACAGCAGTAATAATAACGATAACGTCGGTTGATAAAGGGTTATTTTCATAGAATTTTGCCGTTGTCAAAATCAACTTAAACTACTTTAAACTTGAATGGGTAAAATTTGAATAGAATAACGACAACTAGGAACAAGATAAATGACAAATTCTTGATTGGTTGTGTTGGCTTCTTCTAGAACATTCTGTAAATTTTCACCGTGAGCAATCACTCCTTTTTCGTTATAAGCAATGTATTGATTTTTATACAAATCAATCACGGTGTCACGATTTTTGTTTAACCAACGTAACATTTCTTGGGCTTGTTCTTGAGAGATTGAGTTGGTCATAATCTTTCTAGGGAGAGACGTTTTTGATGAGAAGGAAAGCATCACTAATCAGTTTATTTTTGTCAATTATAGCTTCTAGTTTCTCCGATTGATAACGACCTGATTCGACTTCTAAAGAAGCGGCATCCAAAGCATTAAGATAAGCATCGTTTAAAGTGTCTGTTAATTCCTCATCACTTAAATAATATCCTGCCGCTTTTCGGCGTTTATTTTGGCGTTGAATTTCTCTAACACTATTGCGAATGGAGACATCCCAAGAACGAGTGGTTCGGTTTTCTGCCTGTTGTTTAATTAAATGAAGTAATAAGATAACAGCATAACCACGAATGGTGCTAATAATCCCATTTTTGCTCATATCTTCAAGGTCTTCTACAATCGCCAGTGAACCTTTAATATCACCTTTTAAGAGTAAAGCTTTTAATTCTAAAAGTTCTTCCATAATCCAATTTCTTCCCCAAATACCCCTTAATTATATCTTGCCACAAGTCTCTCTATCCCAAAGCTCATTTAAGACCATCTTGAACAAAAAATTAATCATTTTTTCATTTATTTTAAGCTTTTCTGTGCTAGGCTATGGTTGTTTATCTAAAAATGGAGTTTTTAATTATGACTCAAAAATTAGCAAAACTGATTGATTTGCGGGGGGGGGGTAAGCATAGCTTATTAAAACTCTCAATTGCTTCCTATGTCTTGGCGGTGAGTGCTTTGATAGTCACCCCTGTACAAGCAGCAAATTTGATTCAAAATGGCAGTTTTGAGACGGCTACCGTCAACCCTAACCCTGGTGATTTTATAAGACTTGATGCTGGTTCCACAGCAATTACAGGATGGACGGTCAGCCAAGGAACAATTGATTATATAGGAACTTATTGGCAAGCTTCTGAGGGTAGTAGAAATCTGGATCTATCTGGAGCGAATGCCGGTGGAATTCAGCAAACCTTTAACACAACTGTCGGTGAGACTTATCGGGTGACTTTTGATCTGGCGGGTAATACAGACTACAGTCCTACTATTAAAGAGATGAGAGTGAGTGCAGGAGGAAATTCTGCTGACTTTTCTTTCGACATAACAGGAAAAAGCCGTTCAAACATGGGATGGGTATCAAAATCTTGGGGTTTTACTGCCACTGGAACAACAACTACCCTTAGTTTTCTAAATTTAGTCGATACACCTTATGGTCCTGCGTTGGATAATGTCTCAGTGATAGCTCTTTCCTCTCCTCCTCCTTCTATTCCCGAACCTTCATCAGTGCTAGGATTATTGAGTTTAGGAGTATTAGGAATTGGTTCTGCTTTAAAACGTCAATCTTAATCTCTTTTTATCTTTTTAACCCATCTAAAGTAGGTGGGTTAAATTGAATATTCAGATAGGCTTAAAATCGGTGAATAATTTTGAATTTTGCGGCACATTTTTAATAATATGCTAGGATAGTATTGATGTTTTAGGAGGTAACAACCTATGCAGTTAGAAGATTATTTTGAATTTGTAGCAGTAGATAATATTCAATTAAAAGGACATCGTATTGGCATTGAGGACGTACTGAAATACTATCGACAAGGTTATAGTCCTCAAGAAATTCTCCAAGAATTACCAACTCTAAATTTAGAAAAAATTTATGCCACTTTGACCTATTATTATCACAATCAAGCACAAATCGATCTCTATCTTGTCAAGCTAGAAAGACAACGGGAACAACATTATCAACAGTGGCTAGAAACATCATCTCCTTTAATTGATCGTTTAAGAAAAGCAAAAATTAAAAAGGAGCAGGAGTATTTACAAAAAGCATGAAAATTCGGTTTTTGCTGGATGAAAATTTATCTCCTAAGCTAAAAATAGCGGTTCAACGTATCAATTCTACTATAGATATTTTGCGAGTTGGTGATGCGGATGCACCTCTTTTAGGGACACTTGATCCTAATTTATTGCAATATTTAGAATTATCCCAGAGACTGTTAATCACTGACAATAGAAGTACCATGCCCAATCATTTAAAAGATCATTGGAACACGGGAGGTCACACTTGGGGAATTATTTGGTTACGCCCTAGCGGTACAATTAGTCAATGGGCTGAATCAATGATTTTAATCTGGGAATTAACAGAAGCTGAAGAATGGATTGATCGCTTAGATTGGATTCCTTTATGAGGAACTAAGGTGATTTTTCAAACACATTTAATCATTTATTTCGGGGCTTTTTCTGGGTTTCTTAGCGTCTTTTTCTGGGGTATTAGCGGCGGGATTTGGGGCTATTGTCGCAATTTGGGCGGCCATTCTTGTCATTGCTTGACCTTGGGCGAATTCCTGCTGTAGTTGTTCGCTAGAAGAAACCAAACGACTTAAACCCTGAATTAAGCGGATAATTTCCTGTCGCAGTTGCGGATTACCGGTAATTTCATCCACATCCGAGGTGATTTTCTGAAGATTGGCAAAAGCAGCGCGAGAGGAGTCGAGGAGTTGCTGTAGGGTGACAACAGTGGCAGGATCGGAGAGATAAGCGGTAAAATTTCCCAAATTTTCACTTAATTTAACAGCATTTGCCGAAATAGTGTTTAAATTCTCGATAATTTGGCTTTTCTGCACTTCCGTCAGGATCGGATCCAAAGCAGCGAGGGTAGTTTGTAGGCGATCGCTAGTAGTTTTGATACTATCGAGAGTGGCAATTAAACGATTTTGATTAGCTGCCAAAAAAACCCGCAGTTCTTCGGTGGTTTGGCCCACCAAAAGCAGCGTTTTTCGGGCCTCCACTAGGGTAGCGTCTAAATTTCTCAGGCCGCCACTTCCCTGTAAACTTTTCAGTAAAGTAGTCGCTTCCTGACTCAATCCCCCGACACCGGAAAGATCACTAGAAAGACGATCGAGGGAACCGGATACTTGGGGTAAGGATTCTAGGGATCTCATCCCCGAATTAAGTTTACCTAGAGTACCGCTGCGACGTACCTCACTTAAAGCGGTGGTTGCCTCACCACTAAAGCGATCGAGTCCCCCCAAGGCATTGGCAGCGCGTTGGGTAAAAGAACGAAATCCAGCCACCATATCGGGATCGCTAACTAGATTAGAAATTCTCAGTAAAGATCTGATCAAGGTATTGACATTTAGCGCCGATTGCCCTTGTAAACGGGAACCGTTACAGATAATCACTTCCCCATTACAGTTAGGACTCAAAGGGGGTTCTTTAACACCACCGACGGGTAAAGCTTGCAGGGGAGTAATATCGATCGTGGTTTCACCCACTAAACCGGATTGAATGGCTTCGATGAGGGAATTACTGGGAATTAGGCGATCTGCTGGCGAAATCTCCACTTCTACGGCGACTCCCTCCGGTTCTGGGGTAATTGCCGTCACTTGCCCGATTCTCACTCCCCGATAACCGACGCGGGTTCCCACCATCATGCCACCCACATTAGGAAAAAGGAAGCTGGCGCGATAACTGCGTCCCCCGAAGCTAAAATTACTTAACCAAGCGACAAACCAGATTAATATTCCCCCCGATGTCAGTAACATTAAACCGATACCACTTTGCCGCAGAGTTGGGGAAATCCCCCGTTGTGAACCGCCAGCTTCCATAAATAATTACTCCTCATCTCTACACAGTATCTTACAGGAGAAATCGGAGGATTTCAGTTATCAGTTTCTGAAGGCAAGAGTCAAGGAGTCAGTATTCAGGAGTCAGTATTCAGTATTCAGGAGTCAGGAGTCGGGAGATAGGATTCAGGAGTCAGTATTCAGGAGTTGGGAGTGAGGATTCAGTATTCAGGAGTTGGGAGTGAGGATTCAGTATTCAGGATTCAGGATTCAGGAGTCAGGAGTCAGGAGATTATTTTTATTTATTCTCCCCACTTCCCCCCGCAACGCGCACGCAGTGACCACCCCACACCCCACCCCCCCCCTCCCCCACACCCCACCAGCCCCCCCACCGCCCCCCCCCCCCACTGCCCCAGCACCCCACACCCCACACCCCACACCCCACTTCCCCATCACCCCATCACCCCATCACCCCACACCCCACACCC
>NZ_JASJFB010000861.1:0-1484 GCF_030065455.1 Microcystis sp. M53602_WE12
GTTAAGTCACCGAGCGGACGTAAACGCTTTAATGTTTTAGGAGCATTAAATGCAATAACTCATGAAGTTATTCTGGTTACGAATGACACTTATATTACAGCAACTCAAGTCTGTGAACTCCGGTCAAAAATAGCTGCTTTAGGAATAACTATTCCCATCACTCTAGTCTTAGATAATGCCCGCTATCAAAAATGTAAAATTGTTGAAGAATTGGCTCTTTCTTTGTCAATAGAGCTACTCTATTTGCCGTCTTATTCGCCTAATCTAAATTTAATTGAAAGGCTGTGGAAATTTGTCAAAAAGAAATGTTTGTATGGTAAATACTATGAAAACTTTTCTGACTTTTCTTCAGCCATTTATGAATGTTTGAATGATGCCCATTTGAAACATAAAAAAGAACTGGATTCCTTGCTGAATCTACGATTTCAGAAGTTTAATAAATCTCAGATTATGAACGTCTAAAGTATAGTTACGCACCCTTTATCTTCGGATTAGCGATCGCTCTTCCCTAGGCTGGCCGGGCGATCTATATCTTATTAATCCTCTGGAGTGTGGCAGCCCTGGCCGTGGGTTTAACCGTTCTCCTCAATATTTCTTTACTTCATGCTTTCATCGCCTCTTTATTAGGTTTTCTTGTCCTTTTAGTTTTCCAGAGAACTATCGGTTATCCCTTTATTTTTGCTGTCCATTGGCTGACAGAAAAATTATTAGGGGTCGAATTAGTGATCGATAAAAAACACTTGCAAAAAATTGTTGATTCGGGAATCAACCCAGAAGACCTAGAAAAAGATACCAGCGAGGAAACAGAGGAAGAAAAGACGAAAAACGAAGCCCTTTGGCACAATTATCTCACGGAAATGTCTCTTTTTATCTCACCAATTAGTAAAAATTTTCTCAGAATCGGTCATCATTTAGAAGTAGTAAAAACTCAAAATCTCAAAACAGTTCTAGAATATGTTGGGCTAGGTTTTTTAGGTTTATGTTTAATTCTCCTATTTTCTCCCGCCAAAACTTGGCTACAGGAAGGATTTTTTGCCCTTGATGATGCCGTGCGACTGACCTTCGATCTGATCGGATTTAGTCTATTATTACTGTTCCTGGGTTTATTTCTAGAAGCACTGACCTCGCCTCTAGAAGCCTTGGGTTGGTGGGCCGGTTGGTACAGTCCCAGTCGCGTCTATGCCGAGGAACCCTGGCAGCAACTAGCACCACCCCAAAACCAAGTGCAGCGTTATATCGTCTATCTCGACGGGATATGTCAGGAGTCCACTCGCTTGAAACCCTACGCTCAAAATTTTCTCGCCGAATTATACGGGATTTTACCGGCGCAAGTGCGGATCATTGGCAATATTATGCCCTATTCCACCACTAATCGCGCCTTAACCGATTCCGAGCGCCCTCTAGCCGGTTTCTGGCAATGGGTGGAAACAAACGGTCAGAAAGGGCATAACGGTGTAATGGCTTTAATCAATCTGCGGAATTTA
>NZ_JASJFB010000453.1:0-2590 GCF_030065455.1 Microcystis sp. M53602_WE12
GGTGGTCTTAATTCAAAAGCTTCAGGGGTGACAGTGGCGGGAATTGGGACTTGATAGAGGTGTTCTAGGGCAGAATCCACAGCTTTGATGTTCATCTGCACGATTTCTTCGCCTTTCTTGCCGTAGGTCTTGCGGATGGCTTTTTTGATTTGTGCGATCGCATCTTCCCGCGACAAAACCCCCGCTAGGGCAAAGAAACACACCTGCATAACGGTATTAATCCGACTGCCCATCCCCGCTTCTTTGGCTACTTGAGTCGCATTAATCGTATAAACTTGCAGATTTTTATCGATGATAGTTTGCTGGAGATGGCGGGGTAAGTGACTAAACACCTCCTCCGGTGGATAGGGACTATTCAGGAGAAAAATTGAGTTCGATTTAGCGGTTTCTAGCAGGTCAAATTGTTCGACAAATTCCCACTGATGACAGGCGATAAAGTTAGCATCAGTGATTAAATAGGTAGAGCGAATCGGATGGGGCCCAAAGCGTAGGTGAGAAACGGTGACGGAGCCAGATTTTTTGGAATCATAGACGAAATAACCCTGGGCATAATTATCAGTATCTTCACCGATAATTTTAATTGAATTTTTGTTAGCTCCCACCGTACCATCGGAACCTAAACCGTAGAAAACCGCCCGCACTACTTCGTCCGGTTCAGTGGAAAAACTGCGGTCATATTCCAAACTGGAAAAGGTAAGATCGTCAACGATACCAATAGTGAAGTGATTTTTCGGTTTGTCGAGACTTAAGTTATCAAATATACCGGCAATCATGGCTGGAGTAAATTCTTTGGAAGATAAACCGTAGCGTCCTCCCACAATTTTCGGCAGCTTGCCTTCGTACTCTTCCATAAAGGCATTTACCACGTCTAAATATAGCGGATCGCCCCCGGCACCGGGTTCTTTACAGCGATCTAAAACGGCTATTTTTTTCACTGTAGTGGGCAAAGCTGCCAGTAATTTGTCGGCGGCAAAGGGACGATAAAGACGAACTTTTAAGACCCCAACTTTAGCCCCATTTTGATTGAGATAATCCACGGTTTCATGGACGGTTTCCCCTCCCGATCCCATTAACATAATCACTCTTTCGGCATCGGGCGCACCGTGGTATTCATAGAGATGGTATTGCCGTCCTGTTAATTGGGCAAAACGATCCATAATTTTTTGAGTGATATCGGGACAAGCATAATAGAAAGGATTGACGCTTTCCCTTGCCTGGAAATAAACATCGGGATTTTGTGCCGTGCCTCGTAAAACCGGTCGATCGGGAGTTAAAGCCCTTTGACGATGGGCAATAATTAGGTCTTCATCGATCAGTTCTTTGAGAGTTTCATCGCTAATTAATTCGACTTTTTGCACCTCATGACTGGTACGAAACCCATCAAAAAAGTGCAGAAAAGGAATCCTGGTTTCTAGGGTGGTAGCCGTGGCAATAGCCGCCAGATCTTGAGCTTCTTGAACGGAATTAGCCGCTAACATAGCCCAACCCGTACTTCTGGCAGACATGACATCACTATGATCCCCAAAAATTGACAATCCTTGAGCTGCTAAAGCACGGGCAGCCACATGAACCACTGAAGAGGTTAATTCCCCCGCAATTTTGTAGAAGTTGGGGAGCATTAATAATAATCCCTGCGAGGAAGTGAAAGTAGTAGTTAAAGAGCCTGTTTGTAGCGCTCCGTGCAGGGTTCCCGCTGCCCCACCTTCGCTCTGCATTTCGATTACGGAAGGGATGGTTCCCCAGAGATTAGCTCTGCGTTCGGCCGCCCAACTATCGGACCATTCACCCATAGGCGAGGAGGGAGTGATAGGATAAATAGCGATTACTTCACTGAGACGATAGGCAACGCGTGCAACAGCTTCGTTACCGTCTATGGTTGCATAGGTTTTTTTGGTCATGTGTTCCCCTTAGTTTTTACGATATTTGTCGGGATTTTAAGTTTTTTTACGGCTCAATTTCGCACTAAATATCCTCTCGTTTCCCTGACAACCGAAGGATTTTCTTGAGCGTCGCTTTTGACTCCCTATCTACTATTGGACGCTTACGGCAGACAGGCTTAAGTAGAGCAATTTTTCTGTCTCCACCTCGATCATTATCCAGATTCTCGGCTTTCTAGCAATTCGTTATTTTTTCTTAATACGCTGCTGAGTTTGCCAGCAACCGACCCTGGGATTAATTAATATTCAGAATTGAGATAAAAATTAATGATACTTTTTAAAAAAAAGTGCTAGGTCAGAAGATAAGCTGTTGACTATCTAAATTACTCGTTAAGACTGTCTATGAGCAGGGAGAAGGAATTATGAATTATTAATTAGGGTTTGCGGCAAAAAGTTTTTCCTGGGGGCAGGGTGTGGGGTGTGGGGTGTGGGGTGTGGGGTGTCGGAAGAATAAATAGAAATAATCTCGGTTCTTCGGTTTGTGTTATGTAATGGACGGGGGTTATAAGAGATGGAACCCTTATAGAGAAAGACATTGGACGATTTTTGTCAATCAAAAAGTACTGGGCATGGGAGTGATCAGGGGGAAAATTCCGGGACTTTTTTCCTGAAAATTAGGTAATTGGCCCCATCAAAACCGGTAAAAATCGACA
>NZ_JASJFB010000669.1:0-5958 GCF_030065455.1 Microcystis sp. M53602_WE12
AGAAAGTGACCAACGAACTACCGCCCTGATTGCTAATTTTCCGATTCGTCGCATCAAACGCCGTCCTTTAACCGAGAAATTGCCATGAAAACTCAACCGATCAAGCTTTGGCTTAGTCTAGCGGTCAGTCCCTTTCTTCTCTCCTATCTGGCCTTGCGTTCCCTCAATCATTGGTTAATTGAATTGGGCCAAGAAAGTGAGGAATTGTTTCGCGGCGATCGCTTGCCCCTGCTCAATATTCCCGATCAGTTGCCGGTCAACAGTGACCAATAATCTTTTCTGGAAAAAGTCACCAAGAAAAAAAATCCTTTTGCCCTCTGAAAAGAAGCAAGAATAGTGAAATTTTTGTTAAAAATCCGAAAAAATATGATTCTTGGGGATATAATCTCATTTTTAACCAACCCTAAGAACTAATCCCGATCTATCAGTGATCAGTGATCAGTTATTGGTTTGATAGAGTTTTTCATTTTAAGGCAGTTAATCCCTATTTTTACTGGTCACTGAATCACTGTTTACTGTTGACTGATTACTGATTACTGATTACTGATTACTGATTACCGATTACTGATTAAAATTATGAGCGTCCTTGTCCCCTCAACCGAAACCGAACAGGATATTTTCAGCACTTCCAACCTGTTTCTGCAGCAAAGACTGAAATTAATCGAAGATTTATGGAAAGAAGTCTTAGTCTCCGAATGTGGTCAAGAATTAGTCGATTTACTGGAATTACTGCGCCATCTCTGTTCTGAGGAAGGACAAGTGACCGATGATAGTCCGGAAGCAATGATCGCCAAAATGATCGAAGACTTGGAACTAGGGGAAGCGATCAAAGTTACCCGCGCTTTTGCCCTCTATTTCCAGTTAATAAATATAATCGAACAACACTACGAACAAAGGGATCAGCAACTACTGCGACGGACGGTGATCGGGGAAGAAAACGAAAGTCCCAAGGCTGACCCAACGCAAAAAAGCATTTTAGCCACCATTGTCGGGGCCGATTGGCTAGAAAAAACCCTGAACGGGTCCGATCACTCCACCCCAAAATCGGGACTATTTCACTGGTTATTTCCCTATCTCAAACAGGTGAACGTCCCCCCCCAGGAAATCCAGCGTCTTCTCGATCAATTAGATATTCGTCTGGTTTTTACGGCCCACCCCACGGAAATTGTCCGTCATACCATTCGCATTAAACAGCGCCGCATCTCGGGCATTCTCGAAAAACTCGACCAAGCAGAAGAAATCTTTCGCAGTATGGGGTTAACTAACTCCAGAGAAGCACAAACAGTCACCAAACAGTTAAAAGAAGAAATACGTTTCTGGTGGCGAACAGATGAACTACATCAATTTAAACCCACTGTCGTCGATGAGGTGGATTATGCCCTGCACTACTTCGATGAAGTTCTCTTCGATTCCCTACCCCAGTTAACCCTGCGTCTGCAGCAAAGTCTAGAATCCTCCTTTCCCCGTTTACGAGCGCCGAAAAATAACTTCTGTCGCTTCGGTTCTTGGGTGGGGGGGGATCGGGATGGCAATCCCTCCGTTACCCCCGAAGTCACCTGGAAAACCTGCTGTTATCAGCGCAATCTCGTTATTAAAAAATATCTCGATGCTATTCGCGACCTGACCAGTATTTTAAGTGCCTCCCTGCACTGGTGTCACGTCTTGCCGGAGTTGCTGGACTCCCTGGACAGAGATAAGCAGCAAATGCCCGAAATCTATAGCCAGTTAGCAATCCGCTACCGTCAGGAACCCTATCGCCTCAAATTGGCCTTTATTCAAAAACGTCTGGAAAATACACGCGATCGCAATAATCGCCTCAATGATCCGGAAGAAGGACAGTTATTAACTAAACTCAACGAAACCAACATCTATCGCTCCGGTTCCGAGTTTTTAGCCGAATTACAGCTATTACAGCGCAGTCTCTTGCAAACTGGTCTTTCCTGTCAAGAACTCGATCGACTGATCGCCCAAGTGGAGATTTTTGGCTTTGTCCTGACTCAGTTAGATTTTCGGCAAGAATCCACCCGTCACGCCGAATGTATCGAAGAAATCGCCGCCTATCTCGGAGTTTTACCCAAACCCTACGGCCAATTAACCGAATCAGAAAAAATCGCCTGGTTAGTGGCGGAATTAAAAACCCGTCGCCCCTTAATTCCCCGGGAAATGCCCTTCTCGGAAAGAACCTGCGAAACCATTGAAACCCTGCGAGTTTTAAGAAGTCTGCAAGGGGAATTTGGTCTGGAAATCTGCCAAACCTACATTATCAGCATGACCAACGAGGCCAGCGATGTGCTAGAAGTGCTGTTATTAGCCCAAGAAGCCGGTTTATACGACCCCGCCACTAGCCGCAGTTCCCTCCGCATCGTTCCCCTCTTTGAAACCGTCGATGACCTCAAACACGCCCCCGGCATCATGCAGACTTTGTTTGAATTGCCCCTCTACCGGGCAGCCCTAGCCGGCGGTTACCACCATTTAGGGGCTTTAAACGGGGAGGAAGTGACCCTGGAACCGGCCATCCTCGAACCGGGTAATTTACAGGAGATTATGGTGGGTTACTCCGATAGTAATAAGGATTCCGGCTTTTTAAGCAGTAATTGGGAAATTCATAAGGCCCAGAAGGCTTTACAAAAAACCGCTAAACAATACGGCTTGGATCTACGTCTTTTTCATGGCCGGGGCGGTTCCGTCGGTCGGGGTGGTGGACCGGCCTACGCCGCTATCCTCGCCCAACCCCGGGGAACGATTAACGGTCGCATTAAAATCACGGAACAGGGCGAGGTTTTAGCCTCGAAATACTCCTTACCGGAATTGGCCTTGTATAACCTCGAAACGGCCGTAACGGCAGTTATACAGGCAAGTTTACTGGGCAGTGGTTTTGATGATCTCGAACCCTGGAATCGCATCATGGAGGACTTGGCCACCCGTTCACGGCAAACCTATCGCAGTTTGATTTATGAAGAACCGGACTTTTTAGACTTCTTTCTGTCCGTAACTCCCATTCCTGAAATTAGTCTTTTACAGATTAGTTCCCGACCGGCGCGCCGGAAAAGTGGTCAACAGGATTTAACTACCCTGCGGGCAATTCCCTGGGTATTTAGTTGGACCCAAACCCGGTTTCTTTTACCTGCTTGGTATGGTTTAGGGACAGCTTTACAGATGTTTCTCGATGATTCTCCTAGCAGAAATTTGGAATTGTTACGCCATTTTTATCACAAGTGGCCTTTCTTCCAGATGGTGATTTCTAAGGCAGACATGACTCTATCGAAGGTGGACTTACAGATGGCCTATCACTACGTCAGTGAACTTTCTAAACAGGAAGATCGAGAACGTTTTGAACGTCTGTTTGCAAGGATCAAAGAGGAATATAATCGCACTAGCGAGATTGTTCTCCAGATCACCGGCGAGAAACATTTATTAGATAATGATCCGAGTTTACAGCGCTCGGTGCAGTTACGCAACGGTTCGATCGTTCCCCTCGGTTTCCTACAGGTGTCTCTCCTCAAGCGTTTACGTCAATACAATAGTCAAGCTCAATCCGGTGTGATTCATTTCCGCTATTCTAAAGAGGAGTTATTAAGGGGCGCTTTAATGACGATTAATGGTATTGCCGCAGGGATGAGAAATACCGGTTGATTACAGATAATTAATGGTAGTTTTCGGGTGGTTATCTTGAAGGTAATCCACCCTATTTTTAAAATTTGTCAACTTTTTGTAGAACTTCTACTAAGTTGTTATTTTTAAAGGGAAAATCACCGTTAAAATTGGGCATTACTTCTGATTTTATCACTCAATCCCAGCTTTTGGGGGGTTCTATTGGCTAATATTAAGTAGCTGGTTATAATTAAATTAAAAATGGATTTTAGGTTCGATCCCCCCTGCCCCCCTTGATAAGGGGGGTGCCGATCCCCCCTTAGTCCCCCCTTTAATCCCCCCTTAATAAGGGGGGCATCTGATAATTTTTAACGCCTACCTACTTACTATTACTTATTGACTAAAAATGAAGATTTTACTGCTAACAGTTGACAATTGATGAGCGACCCCGAAGAGAGGCAATTAAGCTCCCTGGTGTGTCGGAAGATTAGAGATTGTGCCAAAATGGAGAAAGTGACCCAAGGATTACAGGTAAATTGTTAAAAAAAAGGATCGAGTAACCGTGACTGATACCAACCTAGATATACTATCCCTGACGGATCCAGCGATCGCAGGGATTTTGCAAAAAGAACTGCAACGTCAAAGAGATCACCTAGAATTAATCGCTAGTGAAAACTTTACCTCCGCTGCCGTCATGGCCGCCCAGGGTTCGGTTTTAACCAACAAATACGCGGAAGGACTGCCCAAAAAACGCTACTATGGCGGTTGCGAATACATTGACGAAGCGGAACAATTAGCGATCGATCGGGTTAAACGACTATTTGGGGCAAACCACGCTAACGTACAACCCCACTCCGGCGCCCAAGCTAATTTCGCCGTTTTCCTGACCCTCTTGCAGCCCGGCGATACGATTATGGGTATGGATCTCTCCCACGGGGGTCATCTTACCCACGGTTCCCCCGTTAACGTTTCCGGAAAATGGTTCCGAGTAGTACAGTATGGAGTAAGTCCCGACAGCGAACGCCTTGACTACGATCTCATCCTTGACATCGCTCGCAAGGAAAAACCCAAACTAATTATCTGCGGTTATTCTGCCTACTCGCGCCGGATTGATTTTGAGAAATTCCGCGCCATCGCCGACGAAGTGGGGGCCTACCTGATGGCAGATATCGCCCATATTGCCGGTTTAGTGGCCACTGGTCATCATCCTAATCCCCTACCCCACTGTGATGTGGTCACTACCACCACTCACAAAACCCTGCGCGGTCCTAGGGGGGGGTTAATTATGACCAAAGACGAGGAATTAGGCAAAAAATTCGATAAATCCGTCTTCCCCGGTACCCAAGGCGGACCCCTAGAACACGTGATTGCGGCGAAAGCTGTGGCTTTTGGGGAGGCCCTGAAACCGGAGTTTAAAATCTATTCGGGCCAAGTAATCGCTAATGCCCAAGCTTTAGCCGGTCAGTTGAAGGCTAGAGGGATTAAAATTGTCACTGATGGTACGGATAATCACTTGATGTTACTCGATTTAAGATCCGTGGGCATGACCGGGAAAGAGGCCGATCGCTTAGTGAGTACCATTAATATTACCGCTAATAAAAACACTGTTCCCTTCGATCCCGAGTCTCCCTTTGTTACCAGTGGTCTGCGCTTGGGTTCCCCGGCTATGACCACCAGAGGACTAGGAGAAACGGAATTTATCGAGATTGGCAACATTATCGCCGATATTCTCCTTAATCCCGGTGATGAAGCCCTGAGAACTGCTTGCCGTCAACGGGTAGGGAAACTCTGTGAAAGCTTCCCCCTCTATCCCCATCTCCATATTTCCGTCCCCGCCTTGGCCTAAAACGAGAGATAATAAAAATTCATAATTGGCGATTGCCTGTCAGTTGCCAATTGTGAATTAAATCGCCCCCCAATTCCCATGTCCGGAGATTTATACTATCTAATTGCTTTTCTGATCGCCCATACCGTGGTGCTTTGGAGTACCCCCCTCGTCAGAACCGTCGGACTGAAAAGCGGTTACGTCGATAAACCCAACGAAAGGAAGGTCCATGAAAGGCCTATGGTTCGACTGGGGGGAGTTTCGATTTTTGTCGGCGCTTTAACTGCCCTCCTGATCGTTTGGTGGTTGGGAGGGTTTGCCGGTTTAAACAGCGATCGAGAATGGGAAGTGTGGGGCGTAACCCTAGGCGGTTTGGGCTTTTTCCTCATCGGTCTAGCGGATGATCTTTTTAATCTTTCGCCGCTCAATCGTCTGGTAATGCAGTTTAGCGTCGCTTTTCTAGCTTGGCAAGCCGGGGTAAGGATCGATTTCCTCTCTATTCCCTTCGGCGATTTATTACAAATTCATTGGCTAAGTTTACC
>NZ_JASJFB010000609.1:0-6731 GCF_030065455.1 Microcystis sp. M53602_WE12
CGAGTAATTATTGTAGAGGGGGAGAAAGGAGAAGGGAGAGCATCTCACCTTTGCAATGAGCATAAATACTTAGTGGAAAAATAGGCTTTTCGAGGGTAATTCTTGTTTTAATTCTCCATGTACGCAGTCTTTAAAAGCCTCTATTTCGTTCCAAGACACGATTAAGAGTGGCTTTTATAGCGGTGTGCAGTCGTATGAGGTACAGTGTCACGAGCTATAAACCATGCTAGGCAAAGCTTGGTTTGTATCTCACTCAAGCGCTTACCGCTATAGGCTAAGTATAATTACTTATCGCGTAAGTGAGATGCTCCCAGGAGAAGGGAGAAGCGGAGAAGGGAGAAGGGAGAGGGTTTGCTGAAAAAGTTTGTTGGTGGGGTCAGGCGGTCGGCAGGAGGCAGTCCCGATGAAAAAATTTTCACCCCCACAGATGAAAGAGGTTTCTTTCCCCACACCCCACACCCCACACCCCACACCCCACACCCTACACCCCACACCCTGTCCCTAGGAAAAACTTCTTCAGCAAACCCTAGTTAAGGCCTGCTCGATTCTCTGACTATCGAGGGAGCGGCCGATAAAGACCAAGCGAGTTTGCCGCATTTCTGTGGATTGCCAGGGTCGGTCGAAGAAAGAATCAACGCGATCGCCGACTCCCTGTAACACCATACGCATCGGTTTATTGGCCACGTTAACAAATCCCTTGACCCGATAGATTTCTTCTCGGGCTACCAATTCTTTAATCCGTTGGGTCAAAATTCGGGCATCTACGGGAGAATCGAGGCAAAACTGCACAGAATTGATCTCCTCATCGTGATCGTGTTCTTCCTCGTGATCATGATGACTAGGACGACTAGCTAAATCATCCTCGACGGCGGCATTAAATCCCAATAGCACATCGGGGCTAATTTGTCCATCAGCACAAGTAACTATTTTTACCGTCGATCGCAGTTGTGTTTTCAGCCAATTAATAATTTTTTCTAATTCGATTTCGCTGATGAGATCGGTTTTAGTTAAGAGTACCAGGTCAGCGCAGGCTAACTGATCCTCAAATAACTCCTCAATGGGCGTTTCGTGTTCTAAATTGGGGTCTGCTTGCCTTTGTGCCGTTAAAGCGTCCAAATCCGCCACCAGACGACCCCTAGCGACAGCAAAACCATCCACCACGGTGATTACTCCGTCCACCGTCGCACCGTTGCGGATTTCCGGCCAGCGAAAAGCTTGAACCAGAGGTTTAGGTAAAGCTAACCCCGAAGTTTCGATCAGCATACAATCCAACTGTTGCCGTCGCTCCAGCAATTTCTGCATGGTGGGGAGAAATTCTTCCTGTACTGTACAGCACAGACAACCGTTGGTCAGTTCCACAATATTATCGTTGGGGTTGTCATCGCAGGTCTGACAACTTTTCAATAAATCACCATCAATTCCCACTTCTCCGAATTCATTGACCATAACGGCCACCCGTCGGCCTTGATTATTTTGTAGTAGATGACGGATGAGGGTAGTTTTTCCCGCACCCAGAAAACCCGTGATCACAGTAACTGGAATTTTGTGCATAGATAGAGCGATCGATTATGTTCCTAGATCAATCTATCAGACTCTCGCTCTAGGGTTGAGGGTTTCAGCGCTAATTCTTTAGGATTACCCCACCAATTGCCGGACTGTCACAAACTGGCTGAAATTTTCCTAGTTAGTGGTTATTCTGGTAAAAGTTTCAGCCGGCTAGAATAATCGCTGAAAAACTTTTGTGGGAGTGGATCATGTTACAACGTCTTTTTTTAGCCTTTACCCTCGCTTTTCCCCTTTATTTAAGCATTGCTATTCAACAAACTTCTCCTCTAGCTGATAGGGTAAATCGCCCTTCTTCTCGCGGAATCGATAAAATTGAGCGGACAGTAAAAACCATCCAAAAGCAATTAAAACAAGAGCATTCGGTTCAATTAGATTAATAAATTTGGTGAAAAAGAGGATATCTAAAACGGGTGCATCTCATTTTTGTAAATCTACTAATTTGGGATTTTTAAGGGGAAACTTTCTCCTAAAATTGGGCGTTACTTTCGGTTTTATCACTCAACCCTAGGGTTGAGTGATAGTAGGGTTGATTCATGAATCAACCCTACCCAAACCCCCCGTTGGGGCCCAAACCCCGGAGCGCATTAGTTTTTCGGTGGGATGCTTACACGCGATTGTTCATATTTTTGTACTAATTTAAGAGTCACTGATAATTGCTAATTGGGGCTTGCTGAATAATGGTAAAACCCTTTTAAAATAAAGCTTTTGACCTGTTAAAGTCCGATGTTAGTGCAAGCAAATAGGATTGGGACTTTCAAAAACCTTGCATTATCCTTCTTGTAGTACATCGATTGGTACAAAAAACAAGGGCAACAAAGCCTGAAACGACCGGCTCCTGACTCCTGACTCCTGACTCCTGACTCCTACCCCCAGGAAAAACTTTTTCAGCAGACCCTAATTGTCGGTATTTCTGCAAATGTGGGATGCACTCGCTAAAACTCCTTTCTTTCACTTTTGACTTGACAAATGACCGGCTATTTGCTGCGGGGTCTGGTATTCGGGAACTAAATCTTGTAGGGACTTAACTAAGCCCTGACGGTCATTAACTTGAATATAATTAAGCAGTTGCTCTAATTTGATTTGCAATTTGTCCCAAGCAAGAAAGTGTTCATGAGCGCAAAAAATCTTTGGGTGAGCGGTGGGACGAGCTTTATCGGTATCGATTAATAATTCTTCGTAGAGTTTTTCCCCCGGTCTTAATCCTGTGATTTCAATATTGATATCTTGTCCTAATTCCAAGCCACTTAAACGAATCATCTGTAGGGCCAAATCGTAAATTCTTACCGGTTCACCCATATCTAACAGGAATACCTCACCCCCTCGGGCCATGGCTCCTGCTTGTATAACCAAACGCACCGCCTCGGGAATAGACATAAAATAGCGAATAATATCGCGATGGGTGAGGGTAATATTCTTACGTTGGGCGATTTGTTCCCGGAAACGCGGCACCACGGAACCGCTACTATCGAGAACATTGCCAAAGCGGACGATAGCGCAACAGGTGGAAGTGTCGGGTAAAGCGGCCAAAGCTTGTACGACTAACTCAGCACAGCGTTTACTGGCCCCCATAATGTTAGTCGGTCTGACGGCCTTATCAGTGGAAATAAGAACTAAATTACTAACTGAATTCTCGATCGCGGTCTGAGCGACATTTAAGGTTCCCCAAACATTAGTGTAAATCCCTTGACTAGGATTGGCTTCCACAAGGGGAACGTGCTTATAGGCGGCCGTGTGATAAATTGTCTGGATCTGGTGTTGTTGGATGACTCGGGCCAGATGATTGCGGTCGAGAACATTGCCTAGATAGGCATACTTGCGTAAATCGCTATAATTTTCGCTTAAATCGAGATCGATTTTGTAGAGGGAAAACTCGTTTAATTCGTAGATTACCAAGCATTTTGGCTTGAGGAAGGCGATTTGTCGGCATAATTCCGAACCGATGGAACCACCACCCCCGGTGACTAACACCGCTTTACCGGTGACATTTTTTCCCAAAAGTTCGGGATGGGGTAGAATTTCTTCCCGTCCTAATAATTCCGAGACATCGACACTGCGAATCTGATTGATGGTCGCTTCTCCCGATAAAATTTTTGAGAGGGGAGGAACGGTTTTAATGTCGATGGGTAAAGTTTCTAGACTTTCGATGATTTGCCGCTTTCTGGCCTTGTCTAGGTTCGGAATAGCGAGAACAACCCAGTCAATGGCCCTTTTTTGGTGCAGTAGTGCCAATTGAGAGGGGGGGTAAACCCTAATGCCTTGGACCACTCGCTGCTGCAAATCGGGATTATCATCAACAAAAGCTAATAAACGATAGTGGGGGTCATTTTGCAGGGAACGTGCTAATTGACAACCCACAATCCCCGCACCATAGATAACGATTGTCGGTTCCCTATCCAGACTACTGACGTAAATATTGAGACGGTGAAAGACAGAACGAATCAACAATCTCACCCCGATAACCAATACTAGGGTTAACAATGCGTCGATAATCAGGACTGAACGTGGCAAAAAGGCATCCCCTTGAAAGTAGGCCAGACTGATTAAAACCCCTGAACTATAGAGAACCGCTTGCAGTACGGAGGAAAGAAACTCTAATCCTGTATAACGTACTACGGGACTGTAAATACCTTTGAGATAGAAAACTAGAGTTTTAATGGCAATTAAACCGAATATTTTCCCTAAAAAAGGTCTAATTTGCTGATATTCGAGGCTCAGATTAAATCTGAGAGAGAAGGCCAGATAGATGCTTAGACAAAAAATCAGGCAATCGGTGACAATCAAAAGAGATCGCTTCGATGACCTAGATAGGGAATTAGCTAATTTAAGGATTTTTTTGGCCAGTTTTCTATACATTATCCAATTGATTAATTAATCTTAAGGTAAATTTACTTAGCTCCTCTCGACTTTCTGTGATAATCAGTGCTTATTATTTGTAGTAGTCTTGCTAGGCAGGGCTTTGAAGAATATATTTCTGGAAAATTCCCCCTATTCTTCTCCCTTCCACACAGAAACAAGAAGAGCCAATGTTTTTATAACAGTAGCGCTACCTGTCTTTCCGGAGATGATATCACCCAAACCCAATTATGTCAAGTTGCCAGATTTGTCCAGAATTTTTTCCTTTTAGCAACTTTTCATCGCTGGCAAAAAATTTTTTGCTCCCGCAAACTAGCCGATAAATGACCGCTAGTCAAGGGTTACAATCAAGAATTGATACAAAAATTTATCGAGTCAAGTTATGAGTAATCAGTACGATGCGATCGTGATTGGGTCGGGAATCGGGGGATTGGTGACAGCGACGCAATTAGCGGCAAAAGGGGCAAAAGTCTTAGTTTTAGAGAGTTATCTGATTCCGGGGGGCAGCGCAGGTTATTTTGAACGAGAGGGTTATCGTTTTGATGTGGGTGCTTCGATGATTTTTGGTTTTGGCAAAAAGGGGACGACTAACCTCCTAACCAAGGCTTTGGCAGCGGTGAATATGAGTATCGAAACCATTGCCGATCCCGTCCAGATCCATTATCATCTCCCGGACGGGTTAGACTTAAAAGTTCATCGCGACTACGAACAATTTTTACAGGAATTAATTAGCCATTTTCCCGGAGAAAAAACTGGTATCCGGCGCTTTTACGATGAATGCTGGCAGGTGTTTAATTGCCTCAATAGTATGGATTTACTATCGCTGGAAGAACCCCGCTATCTGACTAGGGTTTTTTTCCAGCATCCTTTATCCTGTTTGGGATTGGTCAAGTATTTACCCCAAAATGCGGGAGATGTGGCCAGAAAATATATTAAAGACCCGAAATTATTGAAATTTATCGATATGGAATGTTATTGTTGGTCGGTAGTACCCGCCGATCGCACTCCGATGATTAATGCGGGAATGGTCTTTAGCGATCGCCATTACGGCGGAATTAACTATCCCCGAGGGGGAGTAGGACAGATTGCTCTCAAGTTAGTCGCGGGATTGGAAAAAGCCGGTGGTGAAATCCAGTATCAAGCGAGAGTGAATAAGATTATTTTAGATGCAGGACGGGCGATCGGGGTAAAATTGACCAATGGTAAGGAATACTACGCTAAAAAGATTGTTTCTAATGCCACCCGTTGGGATACCTTCGAGAAACTACTCCCCCCGGAATCTCTCCCGGGCAGCGAAAAAAAATGGCAAAAACGCTATCAAAAATCCCCCAGTTTCCTGAGTTTGCATCTGGGAGTTAAGGCCGATGTGTTACCATCAGGAAGCGAATGTCACCATATTTTACTAGAAGATTGGGAAAATATGGAAGCAGAACAGGGAACTATCTTTGTTTCTATTCCTACCTTACTCGATCCCTCCCTCGCACCCCCGGACCATCATATCATTCATACTTTCACCCCTAGCTGGATTGATCAATGGCAAAAACTGCCCCCTCAAGAATATCAACAGAAAAAAGAGGCCGCTGCTCATCGTCTCATTGATCGCCTGAAAAAACTCTTTCCCAAACTAGATACAGGATTAGATTATATCGAAATTGGCACAGCCCGCACCCATCGCCGCTTTTTGAATAGAATCGATGGCAGTTACGGCCCAATACCGCGAAGAAAACTGTTAGGCTTATTAGGAATGCCCTTTAATCGCACAGCTATTCCTAATCTTTATTGTGTGGGAGATAGTACCTTCCCTGGTCAAGGATTAAACGCGGTGGCCTTTTCCGGTTTTGCTTGCAGTCATCTTCTATCGGTAGATATGGGTTTACCTCGTCCCAGAGATTAAAAGCTGAAAATCAGGATTTTTACCGGCGAATTCGGAAACGGGAAGGTAAGACTTGACAGCGTTTCTCAGATGGATGAAGCGCATTTTTGCGACTGGAATCCTTACTTCGGCAAGGTTTAATCTATACTTCACCTTGATGAGAAACGCTGTGGATATTCAACTAAATCTGGTTATTAAAGAATGATTATTTAGGGTTTGCTGAATAATGGTAAAACCCTTTTAAAATAAGGCTTTTGACCTGTTAAAGTCCGATGTTAGTGCAAGAAAATAGGATTGGGACTTTCAAAAACCTTGCATTATCCTTCTTGTGGTACATCGCTTGGTACAAAAAACAAGGGCAACAAAGCCTGAAACGACCGACTCCTGACGACCGGCTACTGACTCCTACCCCCAGGAAAAACTTTTTCAGCAGACCCTA
>NZ_JASJFB010000825.1:0-9087 GCF_030065455.1 Microcystis sp. M53602_WE12
CAGATCAGCAACCCCGACAAATAAACCATTTTCTAAAACCCCCGGCATATTATTAATAGTTCTTTCCAAATCAGCCGGATCATCGATACTATCAAATTTAACATCGATAACTAAATTGCCTTGATCTGTCACCACGGGGCCAGCTTTTTTCACTCCCATGCGGAGAGAAGGTTTACCACCGAGTGCCTCCAATTTTCGCATCACCGGAGTCATGGCCATGGGTAACACTTCCACCGGCAAAAGAAAAGTCGATCCCAACTTGTCCACCAGCTTATTGCCATCCACTACCACGACAAAAATATCGGCGAGACTATCGACAATTTTCTCCTGAGTATGGGCAGCACCGCCGCCTTTAATCAGGTTTTTCTGGGGATCCACCTCATCGGCCCCATCGATAGCGATATCCATCTTTGCGATGACATCGAGGGTAGTGAGGGGAATTCCGTACTTCCTAGCCAAAACTTGCGCTTGAAAAGAAGTAGGAACCCCGACAATATTGCTGATTTCCCCGCTTTGCAGTCTAGCGCCCAGATACTCGATCGCGTAGGCCGTCGTTGAACCAGTTCCCAATCCCACGACCGAATTAGATTGAACTAGATTAGCGGCGGCCTTACCGACCTCCTGTTTCATGAGAATGACCGGATCGATTGCTGTCATGATGCACATTCCTAAAAGCGATATTTTGAACCTCTTAGTTATCGGCTATCCCTTGCCCTCTTGTCAATGGAATTAGGGATTAGTGGCCTGAGCTGCTAACATTTCCTTGAGTTTAGCCAATTCATTAGCCCAACGGGGATCTGGCTGTAAAGCGTCACCATCGCTGGTAACTTTCGGGGCATTATTGCCACCCCGTTCAGCCTTGCGTTTTTTGCCGCCGCCACCACCACTACTGGATTTGCGCGGTGCTGCTGTCGTCGGTTTCGGAGTCGGTCTTTCGACTTTTTCCGGGGTTTCTACGCTGGCCTCCGTGCCTTCTGCTTCTTCTCCTTCTTCTTTACCTCCCTTGCTGCGGGGGAGAGCTTTCTCGATTTTGATCGGGTTTTCCATGAAGGATTGTCCGTTGTATTTTTCGATAAACTGGTCAGCTAGTTCATCGCTAGGGACGGTAACGAAGGCAAAACCGCGACATTTGCCAGTTTTGCGATCTTTGATGACTTTAGTGGTGATCGTATCCCCTTCATCGGCAAAAAGCGCCTGTAATTTTTCGCGCTCGACGGATTCTTTGGGCAAATTACCAACGTATAGACGAACGGACATGATGGATTCCTCCAAGTATAGGGTGATGTAAAAACTTGTGCGACATTCCGTGCCTGTATGCTGATTTTTTTAAGGCAAACAGAGCTAAGGAGGATGTTTCCCAGCGATAAGCTTGCAGTTTCTGCACGATAGCGGCTGTGGCCGTCAATTTTGACTATCCTTAACGATTTCAACGAGAGGGACGGAATCTAGGGGTTACGTTTTTAGCTTTTAACAGGCCTAATCATTCAACTTACCCGATTTATGTCGCTCTCTTCGATTATTACAGAATGTTTACACAATTTGTCAAATATTTTCTCTCGCTCTGGGCTGCCTAAGTATAACTACTTAAGTATTTGTTCACAGTAAGCAAAATTTTATGAAAACTCTTGCTAAATGTATCATTATATGCTTCTTTCCTTTTGGCGGCGGGGTATCCTAGCTAACGGGAGGGAAAAAGCAAAACCCCCTTTACAGATACATTGACACTTTGTCAAGTATTTGTTACATTAGTTAAAAAAGGTGATACCCATCACCCATCTCGCTTGTTATCAACCACTGTCTTCATCGAGGAGGAACACCATGTCTCAACCGATCGAACTTTCCTTAGAACAACAGTTCAACATTCGTTCTTTTCAGACTCAGGTAGAAAAAATGAGTCAGGAGCAAGCGCAGGATTTCCTGATCAAGCTCTACGAACAAATGATGGTCAGAGAAAATATGTACAAAGCTTTTCTCAAACACCAGTGGGGTCTAGATTCTAATCCCTGGGCCCCCCAGTAACTCATTTCACCCCTGCGGGCGACCTCTTTCTCCGGCTGGGTTTCTGCGGAAACGAGCTAGGGATGCGGGGCGCATTTCTTCACCTTTTTAGCTATTCTTAGGGAAGAATAACCGAATTGCTAGGGGTTAATTTATGTTCGAGCGCGCTTTGATCTGTACAGATCTTTTCGATGGTCTCCATCGTCTTGTCCATTGTGTGCCACACTTAGCCCTGAGCGGCTTAAAACAAGTTATCTTCCTCCACAGTATTCCGGTTTGGGAACAACCCACCCTAGCTGCCGTAGATCAAGGGAAAATTGACGCGGCTAAAGAAAAATTATCCCCAGCTTTAGCAAATATTCCCGACGGTATGACAGTTATTGTCGAAATCTCTAACCGTCGTCCCGTGGATGCCGTGCGGGAAATCCTCGCGCATCACTCTATTGACGTGATTTTGATGGGAAATCCCATGCGCGGTGCTGTCCAAGAAAAATTATTCGGTAGTACCAGTTTAGCGATCGCAGGTATTACCGATATTCCGCTGCTGATTTTCCGACCGCAATTATTATCAGTTTATACTCGCGATGAATTAGCCCTGCGCTGTCAACATCTCTGGAAACATTTATTAATTCCCTACGATGGCAGTCCCGACGCAATTTATCTAATTGAACAGATGGAAAAATACGCCCCAACTCGCGCCCCCGGCTCTTTTGAGCAATGTCTCCTCGTCCGGGTAGTGGAAAATATCAGTCGCGATCCCAGTGTCACCGAATACCGTTTAAATGATGCCCGTCGGGAATTAGAATCGGTGCAAGTGCGACTAGAAAAACTCGGTTTGCAAGTACAGAGCCAAGTGCGACAAGGAACACCTGTATTAGAAGTTTTGACGGCAGCGGAAGAAGATGACATCAGTGCCATCGCAGTGGCTACCTGCCATCGTTCCAATATGTTGGAATGGTTAGCCGTGCGTCGGATTAATGAAGATATTCTTCATCAACTGTGGTTCCCCTTATTATTTTTCTCCCCCAAGGGATAGGCTAGAAAAAAGCTCCTCTTGGGGATAAACTACAAAGGCACAAAGGACAGAGAGAGGAAGACAGATTTGATCGCTAAAATCGATCACACAAACGATAAGAGAGCCGCAAAAATTTGGGAGAAATTAACTTAAGTAAGTAGTTATAATTAAATTAAAAATAGATTTTGCCTCTGATCCCCCCTGCCCCTCCTAGGGTTGATTCATAGTAGAGTTGATTCATAGTAGGGTTGATTCATGAATCAACCCTACCCAAACTCCTTGATAAGGTGGGGATCTGAAAACTTTTAACAACTACCTACTTAACTGTTCAATTAATCCGACAACTTTAGCCTTAATTTCATCGCGAACTCGGCGAAAAGTTTCGATGGGTTGACCATCGGGATCATCAATTAACCAATCCTCGAAAATTTCCTGTAAAACCCATCCTTCCGGCAGATTGACACCGCAACCACATAGGGAGATAACGGCATCGTAATCTTCAGGATTAAAATCCCTAATTGATTTGGAAGTTTGGTCAGTAATATCGATACCAATTTCCTGCATAACTTCGATTGCTCCGGGGTGAACTTTGGCCGCTTCTAATCCAGAACTTGTGACAGCAATTTTACCCGCACCTAAAGTTTTAGCGAAACCTTCGGCGATTTGGGAACGACAGGAATTTTTTCTACAGGCAAACATGACTTTTTTCATGATTTTAACTCCTAGAAATTGATTTAATTAATAGCTTTATGGGCAATTGTGGCTATTTCTTGGGCGGCTTTTTCCTTCCTTTCACTATAGCGATCGGTCAGATAATCTACCTGATCCCGCAGGAGAATGGTAAACTTATAAAGTTCCTCCATCACATCAATAACCCGATCTCGATAGGGGGAATCTTTCATCGTGCCATCCTCGTGAAACTCCTGATAAGCTTTAGCCACAGAAGATTGATTAGGAATAGTAAACATTCGCATCCAACGACCAAGAATTCGCAGAGTATTAACCGCGTTAAAAGATTGGGAACCTCCGCTTACTTGCATGACTGCTAAAGTGCGGCCTTGAGTGGGACGAATCGCACCAATACTTAAGGGAATCCAATCAATTTGGTTTTTGATAATGCCGCTAATATTGCCGTGAAGTTCGGGAGATGACCAGACTTGACCCTCAGACCATTGACTTAATTCTCGTAATTCCTGTACTTTGGCATGAGTATCGGGAACACTGCCATAAATCGGCAATTCACGGGGATCAAAAAAGCGCACTTCTGCCCCATATTCAGTGATAATTCTGGCCGCTTCTTCTGCTAGTAAACGACTGTAGGAACGTTCCCGCAAAGAGCCATACAGAAAAAGAATCCTTGGTTTGTGAGTCGATTGGAGCATGGTGAATAATTATTTGTAAGAACTCAAGCAACGAGGATCGAGAAGGGTGGCTTTTTCTGGATCTCTGGGAAACCAAAAGGCGGTTTTTTTACAGAATTCTACCAACATTAACATCACAGGTACTTCAATCAATACCCCCACTACTGTCGCTAAAGCGGCCCCCGAATTCAATCCGAATAACATCACCGCAGTGGCGATCGCTACCTCAAAATGATTACTAGCACCAATTAAAGCAGCGGGAGCCGCATCTTCGTAAACTAAATTGAGTTTGAGAGCGGCCACATAACTAAGTAAAAAAATCAGATTAGTTTGAATAAAGAGGGGAATAGCAATCAGGAAAATATGCAGGGGATTACCAACAATTAAATCGCCTTTGAAAGCAAAGAGGAGGATTAAGGTTAACAATAAGGCAGTGATTGCCACAGGACTGAGATAGTGAAGAAAACGCGATTCAAACCAGGCCCGTCCTTTATGTTTAAAAATCCAGTGACGGCTATAGATACCGGCAATAAGCGGTAAACCAACGTAGATTAACACAGAAAAAACAATGGTCTGCCAGGGGACTACAAAATTATTAGCTGCCAGTAACCATTTACCTAGAGGAGCGTAGAGAAAAAGCATCGCTAGGGAATTGACTGCTACCATAATTAGGGTATGACCCTGGTTACTGTAGGAAAGATAGCCCCACATCAAGACCATGGCCGTACAGGGTGCAATTCCTAGTAAAATAGCTCCAGCAGTGTAGGAACTAGCTAAACTTACCGTCTGTCCTCGGATAATCTCCGTTTGACTCAACCAAGGCAGAAACAGCCAGCCGAGAAAAAATTGAGCCAGCGCCACCATGGTAAAGGGTTTGATCAGCCAATTAACCACTAAAGTTAAAATAACTGGTTTGGGAGTACGGGCAGCCCGAAGAGCCTGAGAAAAGTCGATCTTAACCATGATCGGATACATCATGAAGAAAAGACAGATGGCGATCGGAATAGAAACGTTATAGATACTCATGGCATCTAAAGTCCGCGCTACGTCCGGAAATAACCGACCGAGGGCAATTCCCGCCAAAATACAGAAAATAACCCAAAGGGTAAGATATTTTTCAAAAACACTAAGGCTACCGCCAGCTTTGGCGGCTTTAGGATTGATTTGATTAGTCATCGCACAAAGGTGGAAAGAGAATAATGGGAGATTGGGTAATCCACCTTTATTATTTCAAAAAAAGTTGATATGTCAAGGGTAAAAGCTAGTTATAAAGCTTTAATATTTCTAAAAATCTTGATTGGTTACTGATTTTCCTCGCAGAAACGAGCGGGGACGAGGGAACTAAAACGACGATATTCCGATAGATATTCTTCTAGGAGAAGAAATTGAGATAGATTTAGGCTGTAGTAGATCCAACGACCCTCTTGACGACTGCGGACTAAATTAGCTTCTTTTAGCGTTTTTAGGTGAAAAGATAATTTAGATTGGGCGATATCGAGATGGTCGCGCAATTCACAGACGCATAATTCCTGATGTCGCAACAGTTGCAGAATTTGCAGCCGTAGGGGATCCGAGAGTGCCTGAAAACCAGTACAAATCCGGGTTAACGAGTCGGGAGATGTGGCCAGAGAGTTGAACATTGAGATAGTCCCTCGGTGGGAAGGAAATAGGAAAGCGGGAAAATTCAGAATTGCAACAAAACTTTATGTATTTTTGTATCGAATCAGGAAAACCAGCGAATCATCCCCTGTATGATAGACAATGGTTTTGACCAGAGACAATGGTTTTGACCAGATTAGCCTTTTAAATCATTGTAAACAGGTTAGGAGACATCATGGAATTATTTGCGGCTCTCAATTTAGAACCCATTTTTCAACTCACCTTCGTGGCGCTAATCATGTTAGCTGGCCCCTTTGTCATTTTCCTACTAGCTTTTCGTGGCGGCGACCTATAAAAACCGCCTCCCACCCATTGTTATTCGTGCTTTTTTTGACTTCTCTCCTCTTTAGGGAGAGATTTTTTGTCTAAAAGTCAGGAGTCAGGAGATAGGAGTCAGGAGATTGCTTTTATTTATTCTCCCCACTTCCCCACTTCCCCACTTCCCCACTTCCCAATTCATAATTTATAATTCATAATTCATAATTCATAATTCCCACTCCCCCTCTCCTAACAATCGACTGCTAAGATCGAACAGAGCGATCGATCTCTCGCTCCCACGATACCTGATAAAACTATCTATGATCATTAAAAATAACCCCTATTATCGGGCTGTAATCGGCTTTTGGGTGGCTTTTCTTGTGTTTTGGGGTTTTGGGAGTTTCTCACCCCTTCTTGCCCAAGCGAAAGAGCAACCAGCCGATGTACAATCGATTACCCCCTACCTTAAGCAATTTCAACAAAAAATTACCGAATTTCGCCTCGATAACGGACTAAAATTTATTATCCTAGAAAATCGCGATGCTCCGGTTATTTCCTTTGTTACCTACGCGGATGTGGGAGGTGCCGATGAACCGGACGGTAAAACAGGAGTTGCCCACTTTTTGGAACATTTAGCCTTTAAAGGCACAAAAACCATCGGTACTACCGATTATCTTAGCGAGAAAAAAGTCCTCGATCGCCTTGAAGCTATAGACAAAGAACTACAAGCGGCCAAAAAAGCGGGTAAAAGCGCAGAAGTGGCTAAATTAACGGAAGAATTTCAAAAAACTAAGGCAGAGTCCGAGAAATTCGTCCAACGCAACGAATACGGGCAAATCGTCGAAACTCAGGGAGGAGTCGGTTTAAATGCCACCACTTCCAGCGATGCAACTAGCTATTTTTACAGCTTCCCGTCGAATAAATTGGAATTGTGGATGTCTTTGGAATCGGAACGATTTTTAGAACCGGTGTTCCAACGGGAATTTTACAAAGAAAAAGACGTAATTCTAGAAGAAAGACGGATGCGGACGGATAATAGCCCCTTGGGTCTATTAATCGAAGCTTTTCTCGATCAAGCTTATACTGTCCATCCCTACAAACGTCCCGTTATCGGCTACGATCGAGATATTCGCAATCTGGAACCCTCGGATATCCAAAACTTTTTCGATAAATTTTATCCTGCCAGTAATTTAACCATAGCTATCGCCGGGGATGTGGACCCAGAACAGGTCAAACAGTTAGCTAAAGTTTATTTTGGTCGTTTTCCCGCTAAACCGAAACCCCCACAGGTGAAAGTAGTGGAACCGAACCAAACCAAAACAAAGGAAATTACCCTAAAATTAGCCTCGCAGCCTTGGTATTTAGAAGGATACCATCGTCCCGCCCTCAATCATCCCGATCATGCGGTTTACGAGGTTATCGCCACTTTAATGAGTGAAGGAAGAACTTCGCGACTGTATAAAGCTTTAGTGGAGGACAAACAACTTGCTCTCGCTGCCCAGGGATTTAACGGTTTTCCGGGGGATAAATACCCGAATTTGCTGTTATTCTATGCTCTCAGCGCTCCTAATGTCAGCCTGGAGGAAGTAGCGCAGGGTTTAAATTTGGAGTTGGAAAGATTGAAAAATGAACCGGTTTCGGAACAGGAATTAGAACGGGTTAAAAATCAACTACGGGCAGCCCTATTAAGAGGTCTTGATTCTAACATGGGCATGGCGCGATCCTTGATTGAATACGAGGTAAAAACCGGCGATTGGCGTAATTTATTCGCCCAATTAGATGCTTATAATGCTGTCACGGCAGCTGATATTCAACGGGTGGCTAAAGAAACTTTTACCCCCGAAAATCGCACTATTGGCCGAATTTTACCGAAATAGAGAGATGGGGAGATAGGGAAGTGGGGAAATGGGGGAAGTGGGGAAGTGGGGGAAGTGGGGAAGTGGGGGAATTTCAACTAAAACCCCATCACCCCCCGCAACGCGCACGCAGTGACCACCCCAACACCCCAACACCCCAACACCCCAACACCCTAACACCCTAACACCCTAACACCTAAAACCTAAAACCTAAAATAAATATAATCATGAAAAAACGCTTACAATGGCTAGGTTTAATCCTGATCACCCTGATAGGTGTCCTAGCTTTTCGTTCCCCGGCAATTGCCCAAACCCCGCGACATTTTACTGATTTAACTTTTCCTCCCCTTCCTGAAGTTACAGTTCCCCAATACGAACGTTATCAACTAGATAATGGTATGGTGGTTTATTTAGTGGAGGATCGGAGCTTACCTTTAGTGAGTGGTACGGCGATGATTCGGACAGGAGGGAGATTAGAATCCGGGGAAAAAGTCGGATTAGCCGATATTACTGGAACCGTGTTGCGTAGTGGTGGCACCGAAAAACATCCTTCCAATGTCTTAAATCAATTATTAGAACAAAGAGCAGCCCTAGTAGAAACCTCGATCGATCTTAACGCTGGAACTGCTAGTTTTAGCGCCCTTAGTGAAGATTTAGAAGCAGTTTTTAATCTCTTTGCTGAGGTTTTGCGTTCCCCAGCTTTTGAAAGTCAGAGGGTGGAATTAGCTAAAGTTCAGGAAAAAGGGGCGATTGCTCGACGTAATGATGATCCCAGTGATATTGCTAGTCGGGAGTTTAGAAAGCTAGTCTATGGTGATAATAGCCCCTACGCTCGTACTGTAGAATATAGCACTTTAGCTAATATTGACCGTCAGGATTTAATCGATTTTTATCGTACCTATGTCCGTCCCGACCAAATAATTTTAGGAATTGTCGGTGA
>NZ_JASJFB010000177.1:0-2954 GCF_030065455.1 Microcystis sp. M53602_WE12
CGTCCTCGCAAGGGGGTAATTATCGGTGTTGGTCAGGTGGGGATGGCCTGCGCTTACTCGATGTTAATTCAAGACTGTTTTGATGAATTAATTCTGCAAGATATCGCCACGGATAAAGTCGAAGGGGAAGTGATGGATTTAAGGCACGGAATGCCTTTTATTGAACCCACAGACTTGAAAATGGGAACCGTGGCCGATGTGGGACAAAATGCCGATGTGGTGATTATTACTGCCGGGGCCGCCCAAAAAGAGGGAGAAACCAGATTACATCTCCTTGAGCGAAATGTGGCGATTTTTCGCCGTATTCTGGAGGATGTGGCTGTTTACTGCCCCAGTGCTTTGATTTTGGTGGTGAGTAATCCCGTCGATATCATGACCTATGTTACCCTGAAAATAACCCATTTTCCGCCTTCTAGGGTGATTGGTTCGGGTACGGTGCTAGATTCTGGCCGTTTACGCTCTCTTTTATCCACCCAACTCCATGTAGATGCGCGTAACGTCCACGCATATATTATCGGTGAACACGGGGATAGTGAGCTTGCTGTCTGGAGTTCGGCCAATATCGGAGGAGCAAGGTTACTAGAAGGAGATTGGCAGGATTTAAGCGCGGCCGACCAAGAAAGCTTAACAGAAATTTTTCTTCAGGTTAAAAACGCCGCCTATGAAATTATCAAACGCAAGGGTTATACTAGCTATGCGATCGGTTTAGCTACCACGGATATCGTTAAAGCGATTTTACGTTCCCAAGAAAGAATTCTCACTATTAGCACTCTCCTCGATGGTCAATACGGTCTCAAAGATGTGTGTTTAAGTATTCCCTCGGTGGTTAACGAGAAAGGAGTAATTAAAACTCTGAATCTTGCTCTCAGTCCCAGAGAAACGGAACAGTTACATAATTCGGCCAAAATTATGCGCGATTTAATCGATCAACTCAAAATTTAACTTAGGGTTGGCTGAATAAATCTAAAAACATTGTTGGCTAAGATTTTTAGATTTTTTTGCCCTCAAAAAGTGCCGAACATAAGAGCGATCAAGGGGAAATTTTAGGCACTTTTTCCCCGAAAATTAGGTAATTGTGGGGTGGACTGAAGCAAGTAGTGCTAGACTTCCCGAAAAGTCTATTTTATTTCAGTTTGTTGTTAGGGATATGCTCTGGCTAATACGCTTTTGGTTATGATATGCGGAAAAGTTCGCTGCGATGGTGCTAATAAGCTAAACGGCGCTTAACCTGCATGATCCAATAGCTATAACCCTTTTGGAGTCTATATCGGTGATCCGAAGTAAAAGCCGTTTAGCTTACTAAATCCGTTGAGTTTAGGCTAATTATGAGGACAGGCAAAAGGCAAGAGGCAAGAGGCAAAAGGGAAAATATATAATCAGTCTTTAATAAACGAATTTAGTATGATATGTCGAGAGTGTTTACATATCGTTACTCTGAGGATTGTTATTCGGAAATTTGCTGTATAATAAATACTGAGAATACGCTCGCGACTGGAAGGTCGCAACAGTTTCGGGCATATCATGTATGCGACCATCGAAAAGGTGGATATTATGTCATACGCATCTGGTGAATGGACCGCTTTTAGTTTTGCTATAACTGAATCCGCAAAAAATGTATTTGACGCCGCTTTAAAAGGTTTTGTTGGGGTAGAATACACCCCATTGGCCTTTGCAACTCAGGTTGTTGCGGGGATGAATTACTGCTTTTTATGTAAAGGAAAAGTTGTTTATCCTAACGCACCTGATCTCGTAGTACTGGTCTATATTTATAAACCACCACAAGGAGCTCCTCACATCACCAAAATCTCACAGATTAATCCTTGAAATTAGCCGATCTTGTAGTTAATGAAATGTAACGCACCTCTTTTTTCTCTAGCCGTGGTGCGATGCCGAAGGAACTGCGTAGCAGTACGCCGATCTGGTAGGGTGTGTTAATGAAATGTAACGCACCTCTTTTTTCTCTAGCCGTAGTACCATGCTCATTCATTGAAGCAAGTGATTGTAAGCTAACGGGGTTTTTTGATTTTTGAAAAGGCGATCGTTAGTTACCGTCCTGACTTAAAAAATAGCCAACTGCACGCTGAAGCTGTTCCATCCCTTGTTGCAGTTGGTCAATACGAGCCTTAGATTCCTCCATTTGTTGAGCAGTAGCTTCCACAAACCGATCAATACGCCGATTCGTTGCCTCACTGATTGCTGCTAATCTGTCAATATTGCTTTCTATTCGCTCTATTCGCTGCTGACTTGCCTCTAGACTGGCTTCAATACGGTCTAACCGAGAACTTTGCCACCACATTTAGTTAACACCTTGAAAATAAGCGATTATTGTCCTCAGTTTAGCAAATCTTTAGACAAATTAATCTCTTTTCATAGGGCGATCGCTTGAGGTGAAACTGCGATCGCTGGTTGCTTAGTTAATGAAATGTAACGCACATATTTTTTCTCCAGTCAAACTATTTTTGACTAATCTCGAATGCTAAGTCGTATCTGTAAAAACAGACATCAAAGGCAAGAAAGAAGTTCATCTGTCCTAGTATTAGCGGCGCATATTTATCTTGTGTCCAAGCAAAGGCTAAATCTACGGCGGGGAATTGCTCAACAGTAGCTTTAACAACCAATGCACCAGCTTCAAATCTAGCTAAATTACCTCCTAATGGCAGAGATAGCCTTTGATTTTCCCAGACTGCACCTAAAGCTAAACCCATTTCATAAGGCAACACATTAACACTAGAACCAGTATCCAAGAGACCCGAAACATTCAAGGATTGACTTTGATAAGTTAATGTCAATGTTGACACTCCCGTCGCGCTTATGCGAGGGATTCTTGGTTCACTGACTCAAGTTGTCTTAGCAGGTATTTCTACCAACCAAAATAGAGCTTAAATCTCCCCAAGCGTTTAGGTCTAACGACCAGCTTCCGATATGCCCTATCGTAGCTTTTTTGAGTATATTTA
>NZ_JASJFB010000115.1:0-1417 GCF_030065455.1 Microcystis sp. M53602_WE12
ATCCCTTACTCTAGAGATTAATGACACTATCTGTTAAAATCAGGTTAGCGATCACTATACAGCCAACTCTACGGAATCGCTCTACTCCAGATACAGTCAGCGGTACAGCCATTTTCAAGTGAAAAATGTACCCAGTAGTCTCTTTTCAATTTTTTCTTAGAAGCGACCTGCAGTAAGGGTTTTGTTAATTTTTTAGTATTTATGTATGGGGGAAGTCCAGTTATTCAGAAAGGATATCTTTAATGGCAAGCCAAATGCGTTTGAGCTTTTGCAGCAAACCCACTGGATTACCAGTAGATTCCACTTCTACCGAATCAACTAATTGTTGAATCCTATCCATACGCTCTGCTAAAGCATAAAGGTTATTCACCGCCTCATCCTTGCTTGCCAACGATTCACGCAGTAGAACAACCATTTCAGCAATTTCCTGCTTTAGACGCTCATTTTCAATTTTACGGCGAGTTTCCCAACCCTTGATGCCAGCCTTTGAGCGTCTTTCTCGTTTAAGCAGCTCTTGGGCTTCATTATACAGAGTCAGATATTGCGTCCGCTGGGCATCTGCTTCTTGATATTTGGCTATTAATTCAACAGTTTTTGCCTTCTCTTCGTTATAAAGACAAAGAGTTTGCTGATATCTTTGCTGCTCACTAAGATAGAGTTGATTATTCTGCGTTGCACGCTGCTCCCATTCATCAACTGCAAGCTGTGAAGTCTGAAGCTGTTGCTGCAATTGAGCTTTTTCCTGCTGCAACAAAAACTTATCACCTCTAGCATTATCTCGCTGCTGTTTCAGTTCAAGATAAGAGGGTGGCTCTGGCTGCCGAGAGCGAGGATTGTTGCGCTCATTATCACTATTAGAATCTCGGCGATCCGCCCTTCGCATCCCTGGCATAATTCAACCTCCGAAGCAGATATCCCTATAACTTGAGTCTTCCCAAATCAACGGAACGAGATAGCATTCGACAAGCTAAACCTCCTAATGAATCAATCAGTATCGATCACACTAAAAAATAACTTGACGGACACTATCACTACTAAGAGTTAAAGCGACCTAACGACTTAATCAAGAGGCAATCGCCACTCTCAACTTAAATCTAAAATATCATATTTGTCCGCTCCGATGATTTGCCATAACCCGATTACTTCTTAATTCTTAACTGTAGCGAGCATCAATAATCTTGGCGAACTGAACAACGAAGTCAGCTATTTTTAATTGCGTAATCCTTGCTCAAATAGCGACTATTGAGACTTAAACAAAAACTGAGGTAACAATAGTTAGGGTCTGCTGAAAAAGTTTTTCCTGGGGGTAGGAGTCAGTAGCCGGTCGTCAGGAGCCGGTCGTTTTAGGCTTTGTTGCCCTTGTTTTTTGTACCAAGCGATGTACTACAAGAAGGATAATGCAAGGTTTTTGAACGTC
>NZ_JASJFB010000334.1:0-2856 GCF_030065455.1 Microcystis sp. M53602_WE12
AAAACGGGTTTCTAAATAGTTTCTCGAAGAAACCCGTTTTCTAAATACAAGAAAACGGGGGCGTTGTCAGATCAGAAGAGGAAAGATGCAATGCTCCGGTGCTGATTCGGAGCATCTTTCAATTTGACAACGCCGATTGTAGGGCTAATTCCACTGCTAAATCGAGCGACTCTTGTTCCCCACTTAAGCCCAACCATCGGCACTATTCGTTCATGAAACACTAATTGTCAAGATGCAATGCTATCCTTGCTATCAAAGTAATTTCAGTTCCTAGCTGATTCGGAGCATCTTTCAATTTGACAACGCCGGTATTTATGCAAGTCTTTTAAGATTGTCAAATTTTTATTTGAATTTTGTATTGATGATCGATCATAAATTTGATTTTCCTAAAATTCATCAATACAGTTGTTTTTAGAAAATGATTTAGGATTGCTATAGTTTACTTTGTCTTCTTTGGTAGAGTCCATCCAAAATCTTAAACACTTATTCCGAATAAAAAGCCGGCAAAAAAAGGCTACAAAACTTAATAATGTCCAAAACAGCTAATTTTCCCCTCGTTGGCTCTCTGGTTGGTGAAAGAAAAATCTAGGCTAATCCGATAATAACCTGCTGGCAAATCCTGCTAGGGGGGTTTTATCTGTTAAAATTTCTTGTCGTCGTGAAGTAAAGCGGGAAGAGTATGCGAATTCTATTTGTGGGTGCCGAGGCCGCCCCAATTGCCAAAGTTGGGGGAATGGGGGACGTAATTGGGGCATTACCGAAAGTCTTGCGTCAGCTAGGTCATGACGTGCGGATTTTTCTACCCTACTACGGTTTTCTCCAGGAAAAAATGGACATCCCTTCCGAACCCATTTGGTCAGGATTCGCCATGTTTCAGGATTTTTTAGTCTATGAGACGGTTTTACCCGATACGGATATTCCTCTCTACCTCTTTGGTCATCTAGCTTTCTCTGGACGCAGTATCTACGGAGGCGAAGATGAGGCCTGGCGATTTACCCTATTTGCCAATGGTGCGGCGGAATTCGCTTGGAATTACTGGAAACCGCAAGTTATTCACTGTCATGATTGGCACACGGGCATGATTCCCGTCTGGATGCACCAAGACCCCGATATTAGCACCGTTTTTACTATCCATAATCTCGCCTACCAGGGCCCTTGGCGGGAGGCATTAGAAAAAATGACTTGGTGTCCTTGGTATATGCAGGGGGATAATACCATGGCCGCGGCGGTTCAATTTGCTAATCGCATCACCACCGTTTCTCCCACCTATGCCCGTCAAATACAGACCCCCATTTATGGCGAAAATTTAGAAGGATTATTGTCCTACATTTCCGGCAATCTGGTGGGGATTGTCAACGGCATCGACACGGAGGTGTATAACCCGGCTAAAGATGCTTATCTTAAGCAGAATTTTACCCCAGAAACCATCGAAAAACGTCTGGCCAATAAAATTGCCCTGCAAGAAGAAGTGGGGCTACAGGTCAGCAGAAATGCCTTTGTCATGGGGATGGTGACGCGTTTGGTGGAACAAAAAGGTATTGATCTAGTGATGCAAATTTTAGATCGCTTTCTCACCTATACTGATGCACAATTGATTATTTTGGGTACAGGCGATCGCTATTATGAAACCCAACTGTGGGAGATGACTTCCCGTTTCCGGGGGCGAATGTCCCTGCATCTTCTCTATAGTGATGCCCTTTCCCGTCGCATCTATGGGGGGGCCGATGCTTTGTTAATGCCTTCCCGTTTTGAACCCTGCGGCATTTCCCAATTAATGGCTATGCGTTACGGTTGTATTCCCATGGTACGCCGCACCGGTGGTTTAGTCGATACGGTGTCTTTCCACGACCCGATTCAGGAAAAAGGAACAGGATTTAGTTTCGATCGCTATGAACCTTTAGACCTGTTTACCTGTATGATCCGGACTTGGGAAAGTTTTCGTTATAAACAGGATTGGCAAAAACTACAGCAACGGGCAATGACTCAAGATTTTAGTTGGTATAAATCCGCTTTGGAATATCTCAAAATCTACAAACAAATCACGGGACAATCGGAGCAATTATCCGATGAGGAAAAAGATAAATTGGTCGCCCTGACTAGCAGTTAAATCCTCCTTGAGTAGGGGTGAAGAGATATCACCCCTACTGGCTAGAAATTAATCGGTAATGGCGTTGAGAAGAACTTCCGCTAGGGTCATATCTTCCATATCATCGATAGTAATTGTGTCAACGATATCGAATTTGGCCCCCGCCGATTCTAGTTGATCGTCTAAAGCTTTGAGAAATTCGGTTGCTTGCCGATCATGGCCTACTTGAATCAGAGAAATGGCTAATTCTTGATCGCTATCGAGTTTTCGAGAAGCTTCGATGATTTGACGCATCACCGCTTTGCGATCATCTGGTTCTCCGTCGGTAATCACCAGAATAGTTTCTCCGTTGGGTTTAGTTTTGCCGGCAGTTTTGCGCTGAAAATAATTATCAAGGGCATCTTGCAGCACAGCTGCTAGGTCTGTCCTCCCCATCGGTTCGTTTTCTTGATAAATTTGTGTGACCTTATCGGAAGTAACATTATCATAGCGTCGGAAACGTCCGGAAAAAAGATAGATAGTGATGCCGTCGGGATCGATTTCCTCGCACTTTCTAGCCAAGGCGAGGGTGGATTCTTGGGCAATTTGCCAACGGGTTTTATCACTGGGTTTATCAGCAGTGGACATACTGCCACTTTTGTCAATAATCAGAGTATAATCTCTGTCCTGTACAACACTTTCACTGGCCATAGGGGCTATACCTCCAAGCAATTTGCGCTCGTCCTAGTCTAATAATTATTAAACTCTAGGATGGAAACTCTACCTCGATC
>NZ_JASJFB010000205.1:0-2306 GCF_030065455.1 Microcystis sp. M53602_WE12
CTTAATCCCCCCTTGATAAGGGGGGTGTCTGACAACTTTTAACACCTACCTACTTAGGGTTGGCTGAATAAATCTAAAAACCTTGTTGGGTAAGACTTTTAGACTTTTTGTCAATCAAAAAGTACCAGATCTGGGAGTGATCGGGGGAAAATCCCTGGACTTTTTCCCTGAAAATTAGGTAATTGACCCCCTCAAAATCGCTAAAACCCTACACCCCACACCCCACACCCCACACCCTGTCCACACGAAAAACTTTTTCAGCAGACCCTACTTATCTCCCCTGATCCCCACTCCTTCATAATTTATAATTTATAATTCATAATTCCTTTTTTTCCCCTACAAGTGTTGTGCTATCCGTTTCTTGAACCATCAAAATATGATCTTCCCCGACTTCGATCGCTTTCGTCAACTCGCTGGTCAAGGTAACTTTATTCCTGTCTATCAAGAATGGGTCGCTGACCTAGAAACACCCGTTTCGGCCTGGTATAAAGTTTGTGCCGATCAAGCCTACAATTTTTTATTAGAGTCGGTGGAAGGGGGCGAAACCTTGGGACGCTACAGCTTTTTAGGAGGCGATCCCGTCTGGGTATTAGAAGCACGGGGAAACACCACCACCCAAACTTTTCGTAATGGTTCTCAAGAGATTTTTTCGGGGGATCCTTTTGAGATTTTAACCCAATGTTTAGCACCGATTGTGCCGGTTAAATTGCCGCAATTACCCGCGGGAATAGGGGGTTTATTTGGTTTTTGGGGTTATGAATTAATTAATTGGATTGAACCGCGAGTGCCTATTTATGCCGCTACGGATGCCGATCTACCAGATGGTATTTGGATGCAGGTGGATAATCTAATTATTTTCGATCAAGTTAAACGTAAAATCTGGGCGATCGCTTATGCCGATATCCGGGGTAAAAATCCCGATTTAGCGGCCGCTTATCAAGCGGCCTGCGATCGAGTGACACAGTTAGTTCTGAAGTTACGATTACCCCTACCAACTAATGCCAAAACCTTGGAATTATTACCCGTTGGTCAGGGAAAAGAATTAGTCTATGAAAGCAATACAACTCAGGAAAAATTCTGTCAAAATGTCTTGAAAGCGAAGGATTACATCAAAGCGGGGGATATTTTTCAGGTGGTTATTTCCCAGCGTTTAAATGCTAATTATCAGGGTCATCCCTTCGATTTATATCGTTCCTTGCGTCTGATTAATCCTTCTCCTTACATGGCTTTTTATAACTTTAAGGATTGGCAAATTATTGGCTCTAGTCCTGAAGTGATGGTTAAGGCAGAACGGGACGAATTAGGTAAAATAAAGGCTACGGTCAGACCAATTGCTGGCACCCGTCGCCGGGGACAAAACTTGAGTGAAGACCAAGCTTTAGCAACGGATTTATTGCAAGATCCCAAAGAAATTGCCGAGCATATTATGTTAGTGGATTTGGGGAGAAATGATCTAGGTCGGGTGTGCGATCGAGGTACGGTTAAAGTGGATGAATTAATGATCATTGAACGTTATTCCCACGTTATGCACATTGTTAGTAATGTGGTGGGGTATTTAGCCACCAATAAAAGTGCTTGGGATTTATTAAAAGCTTGTTTTCCCGCGGGAACCGTCAGTGGGGCCCCGAAAATTCGTGCTATGGAAATTATTCATGAATTAGAACCCTGTCGTCGTGGTCCCTATTCAGGGGTTTATGGTTACTACGATTTCGAGGGACAGTTAAATAGTGCCATCACGATTCGCACTATGATTGTTCGTCCCCAGGGTAATCAAAATTATCTGGTTTCCGTGCAGGCGGGAGCAGGGTTAGTCGCTGATTCTGAGCCGGAGAAAGAGTATGAAGAAACCCTCAACAAAGCGAGGGGTTTATTGGAGGCAATTCGCTGTTTAAGTTAGATTTTTTAGCCCAGATCCAGTTAAGAGGATTTTGCCATGATTTCTGAGCAGGAATAGGGTTAACTAACTGGGGTTTGCGGCAAAAAGTTTTTCCTGGGGACAGGGTGTGGGGTGTGGTGCGATTCGTTGGCTAGAAACTAGACAGTAAGACGTTTAGAGGATTAGCCGCTTGGTAAATGTAGTACCTTGATAACTTTATAACCTTACAGGTGCGGGTTAGTAATAACCTTAGTCCTGTCCTCTAGATGCCTAGAGTGACGGCATTTCCTGCTGCTTTAGACTTGGTACATCGGAGGTAGTGAGCGAGGAAAAAAAGCGGTATCTGATAGCCTAAATCAGAAACCCGTTGAGCCAGAACCTATGGATAGCCCTGGGGCGAAGATACGAATTAACCATCGTCAACACCCAC
>NZ_JASJFB010000460.1:0-1560 GCF_030065455.1 Microcystis sp. M53602_WE12
ATTTCTATCGATTTTCCTCCGTAGAGGTGAAACAACTATCTTTTCGCATCGATGGAGTCTTTCTACCAGAACGGCAAGATTTACCAATTTATTTTACCGAAGTTCAGTTTCAGAATGATCCGGAGTTTTATGCGCGTTTTTTCGCCGAAATTTTTCTCTATCTCAAACAGACGCAGTTAAAAAACAATTGGCGCGGGGTGGTGATCTATCCGAATCGAAGGGTGGAAAAGGAGAATATAGAGCGATATAGAGAGCTATTACAAGAAACAAGAGTACAAAGGATTTATCTCGAGGAATTAGCCGAGAGTCCACCAGATTCGCTCGGATTAGCGACGCTAGAGTTAGTAAGCTTACCCGAAGCGCAAGTGATCAACCAAGGAAGGGAGTTAATCGCGCGAGTGAGGGAAACGGGGGTAGAAAATCGCCAACAGGAACTTTTAGAATTGATAGAGACGATTTTGATTTACAAGTTGCCGCGGATTAATCGAAAGGAGATAGAAGCTATGTTTAGTTTAAGCGAGTTAAGACAGACGCGTGTGTTTCAGGAGGCCCTAGAGGAAGGTCGCCAAGAAGGTCGCCAAGAAGGTCGCCAAGAAGGTCGTCAAGAAGGTCGCCAAGAAGGTCGCCAAGAAGGGGAAATCATCGGAAAATTAGCTTCTGTTCCCTTATTATTGCGAGCGGGGGTTAATCCCAAGGAAATCGCCGCTTCTCTGGGATTATCTCTCGAACAGGTCTTAGAATTGGCTCGGTCACGCGAAGCGTGCGCGAAGCGTTCGCCGGGAGAGAGCGATCGCTAGGGTATTTTCAGAAGTTCGGCAGTAGAGATATAATTTCCTTATCTTCCTTTTCCGCTTTTCTTCGATGCTATCCTTACTAAAAAAGCTCTGGAATTGGCTAAAATCGCTCTTTATTGGCAGTCCAAAGGCAATTAACCCCAAAGAAGTCAAAAATACTCCTCCAGAACCCAGCGATGGGGAATATGAAGGGATATTGATGGGGTTATTCGAGCAGGTGGCGGCGGGAACCACTACCGGCGGGTTACGGGGATGGCTATACAGTCGCCATTGTGACGATAAAAAGCTGGCGCGGTGGCTAGGGGTCAAAAGCGAGGAATGGCTACAGTATCCGGAAGATTATCAAACTTTAGGGCGGGATCTGGCGGCTTTAGGCAAGGTGATGACGGGAAATCTGGGGGAAGTGTCCCAACGGATTAGCCTCCAGTTACGCGACGCGGTGAGGGATGTTTCCGGTGTGGAGGAGGAAAATCTAGGCCCAAAGGAGACGGATTTAACGGAAGTGGTTCAGGATGCCGCATTCTGGTTTGAGCAAGGATACCAGAAAGCAATCAATGGGGATTTTATCGGCGCGATCGCCTCCTGGGATCGAGCTTTAGAAATTAAACCCGATTACCATGAAGCTTGGTACAACCGAGGGGTTGCGTTAGCTAATTTAGGCAGATTTGAACAAGCGATCGCATCCTACGATCGAGCTTTAGAAATTAAACCCGATCTCCATGAAGCTTGGAACAACCGAGGGGTTGCGTTAGCTAATTTAGGCAGA
>NZ_JASJFB010000572.1:0-3271 GCF_030065455.1 Microcystis sp. M53602_WE12
GAACCCTTATATAGAAAGGCATTTGGCGATTTTTGTCAATTATTTTTGCTCTAGAGCGAACTAATCAATTAAGTCTCTTGCCAGATAAGGATTTAGTCGATTTATGCCCCCCTATCGAACCATACTAAGTAACGAAGAACCAGTAAAATGTAGCTTCAACCTCAAGATCTGGAATGGAAAATAGCGAAGTTTTCCCGCTCACAATAATATTTTCAGTTTCAGTTATTAATTCTATCGTTTTTATGTTTAGTGGCTCATCAGATAAGAATTCTTTGAATAAAAACTGAACATTTTCAGATTTAATTGTAGTATTTTTTAGCAATAAATTGCCATTCGCAATATTTCCTTGCAGTGTTTTTTCAAGGTTTTCAATAGTCATAATTGCATCTCAAAACTAAGTTAAAATATCCAGCGTAATTCCAAATTTACAGCTAATTTACTGAGTGACTCTACTTGGGAGTTGCCATTGCCTCTTCAAAAGCAGCTATCGCATGAATTAAACGGGGATCTTCCTCAATCGGGCGATCATATACCCCATCCTCCAAGGCGAGTAATTGCTGTTTTAACGCTTCTAACTCATGTCTAATAGCCCACTTTTTAGTTTCTAAATTCCCAATCTCCTCCTGCCAAGCGTTAATTTCTTTACCACGCCAATTAATCTCAATATCTAACTTTGCTTGTTCTTCTGTTCTATCAGTTCCAGGTAACGAGTGAAACCACTGCTTCCAGTGGTCAATTTCTCGTTTTCGATTCTTGGCTTGTTCTTTAGCTTTATCAATTTTGGACTTATTTTCCTCTATTTCGCCTTCTTTAGCTGAAATCTTATCATTAAGTTCGGCCTTGTTAGGTTTTCCGCTTTTTCTTTCCTCCAAAAGCTGAAATCGAACCGCATTAAGGATTTGATCTGGAGCAAGTCCAACGCCTCGACCATCGGACAGATCGTTCGATATAGAAATTTCAGGCATTTTCTTTTTCTTAGAAGTAGCAGTAACAACTTTTCTACTGTAATCACTTGTCCTTTCCAACACAACCGAAGTTTAGGAACTTAAGGAAAAAGTCAGTAAAATCCACCCAATCCCTTACCCCGCCTAACTTTCAGCCCCTCAACCCTCCCGCAAAAATCCTTAACTTGGGAAAAATCCCCAACTTTACCAACTTAAGCGCAAGCATTGTCAAAATATCCTGACAATCTCCCCCCACTCCGACTCCCCAAATTTTTGCTTCATACCCAAGACCACAAAAACCGAGATGGAAATATCCCACTTTTGTCATCTGGACAGGCTAGAGAGCTTACCCCACAGTAAAAATGAGTAGCGCATCTTGCCTGAGCAAACTTGGGACGATCCCACAGCGACGAACCTATAATGAAAAAAAGCCAAGCCTTAACAACCATGAAATTAACCCTAAAACCCGAACACCAAAAGCTGATCGAAGCCAAACTAGATACAGGGCGTTATGCCAATCCAGATGAAATCATTGCCGAAGCCTTACAATTACTCAGCAAACGCGATCAATATCAACAATGGGCAGAAGAAGTTGGCCAAAAAATTGATATTGCCGCCGAACAATTAGATCAAGGCGAAGGAATTGACGGAGAAACCGCAATCGCTCAACTTAAAGCAAGACTTCCAAAAAACTGTGAAGCTTAAATATTCATGAATCAATACATAATTTCGACTGAAGCCCTTCGAGATATGGAACAAATTCTTGATTATTTGGCTAATACTAACATTAGTGCGGGTGAGAAATTTTTGGAGGAGTTTAGCAAAAAATGTCGTTATCTTAGCCAATTTCCGCTAATGGGGCGCAGTTATCGAGAGATTCGTCCCTATTTGCGTGGCTTACCGATGAAAAACTACATTATTTTCTATCGCTTAACTGAGCAAGGGCTAGAAATCATGCGTTTTATCAAAGGAGAGCGAGATTTAGAAGCTTTTTTCTTTGAAAACCCCTAAAAAATCAAGGCAATTACTTTTTTTCAACTGTTTATAATAGAGATCGCTACAATGTCGAGTATCCCCCCATCCCAAAGCAGCCATGACAGCCAAAGAACAACTCCTCCAGGAAATCGAACAAGCTCCCGAATCTCTAATCCAATCCTGCTTAGAATTGATACTCTCCCATAAAACTCCCGCCCCTTCACCGCAAAATAACAAACCAATTTGGGAAATCGCCGATGAAATAATTGCCACCATTCCCGAAGAATCCTTTGACCAGATCCCCACCGATGCGGCGGCCAACTTGGATTACTATCTTTATGGCAATTCTCCTCAAAAATAATGCCGACCCTCTTCGCCGACACATTTTATTGGGTTGCCTTGATTCATGCTAAAGATCAATGGCATAGACAAGTGCGAGCTTTTAGTAGGTTAATTCAAGATTATTCTTTAATTACAACCGATTTAGTCTTGGTGGAATATCTTAACTTTTTTGCTAAATTTGATCAACCCATGAAACAAGGTGTCGTCAATTTCTATCGCCAAATCCAAACCTCTCCAAATCTGCAAATTATTAGCCTTGATTCTTATTTAATTCAATCAGGTGTAGAACTTTATGCCAACCGTCTAGACAAAGGCTATAGCCTGACTGATTGTGTCTCAATGATTGTGATGAAACAAATGGGAATTTATGAAATACTCACCATGACCAGATCATTTTGATGCTGGAGAGCGATCGCTTTTTAGGATATAGAACGGAGTAATGGCGTTTTGGGAAATATGGGAAGTGCGCTCTTGGCTCTTCTAGGTTCTGTGTGAGGATGGTATAATAATAATACAGGACAGGAGGTGGGTTATGTGGATAAATTTTGATCAACTCCTCGATTTACCAAATGTAACAGTGGTCAATTATCAAAAAATTGCTCAGACAATTTTCCTAAAGCTCGCTCTTTTAAATGAAACAATTGAATGTCCGAATTGCCATCAAACCTTGGACAGAATCAATCAGACAGAGTATAATCTAGTCAGAGATTTGTCAATATTAGGCAATCGAGTATATTTAGAAGTACCACGCCGCCCCCCAACCCTAGGGTTGATTCATTTAAATTAAGTACAGCTGATTTTGAGTCAATAAATTTGACTGAAGATTCTCACGTTTATCTTTCTCTAATCAAAAGAGTTAGTCACAATAACTAATCTTTAATCCTCTGCCAATGTGGTTCTTCGTTACTTGGTATGGTTCGATAGGGGGGCATAAATCGACTAAATCCTTATCTGGCAAGAGACTTAATTGATTAGTTCGCTCTAGAGCAAAAACAATTGACAAAAATCGC
>NZ_JASJFB010000898.1:0-1937 GCF_030065455.1 Microcystis sp. M53602_WE12
AAAGTGCCGACCTTTGGAGTGATTGGGGGGAAAATTCAGGTACTTTTTCCCTGAAAATTAGGTAATTGACCCCCTGAAAATGGGTAAAACCCCACACCCCACACCCCACACCCCACACCCTGCCCCCAGGAAAAGCTTTTTCAGCAAACCCTAATTAATTTTCCTTAGTTACTTATCAAGTAAATAAACTGGCATCAACCCGAAAATATGCTCCCAAAGACCTAGCTTCTGACTGATTGATGCTGCGTTGTCCATTAATTATTTGCTGCACCGCATCAGGGGAACCCAAAATAGTAATTAGCTCTGGATATTCTATCTCGTTAGCTTCTATAAGATGCCGTAAAGTTGCTAAAGGATTTCTGTCAGGAATTGGATAATTATCTGCCTCGAACCTTTCGATCAAACTAATCAATAACTCCAGTAAAGCTTCCTCCTCTAAACTAAGTTCCGAGCGATGTTCCAACTCTTGAGCAATTGCGATCGCTCGCTCGTTTTCCGCCTCTGTGGTGATTGCTTTTGGTTGATAGTGAGCGAGTAATTCTCCATAGGTTTTAGAATTAAAAGTAAGCATCATTTTTCCAATTTTCTTTATCGTACTCGGCGTGGGTAAGAATATATTTAATATAGATAGTCTGTCGGTTATAAACTAGATCTACAATTAGACGATAGTGATTTCCTTTAATGTTAAAAACAGTGAAATTACCAACAGATTCAGCACTTTTATAAGTGGCTTGCACATCGATTAGATTTTGCCATTCTGCTTTACTAGCGACTCTATACCAATCATAGAGAGACTCGCAGGAATTAGCGTTGGTCATACAGAAATCGCGAAGTATTCGACGGCTAATTACCCGCATAATACAAATATACCTCTGGCAGTTTCTGTCAATAGCAATTATATCTCAATATCTAGGCTAACTCAAGCCGGCGGGCTGATTTGCTCACACTTTACATCGCGTAAAATGGTAGCACTTCCCACCAATGGGGACGTTTTCCCGCTTACCAGCTAAATCGAGAATATCAGGGGCATTGATGCCTAAAGGGAGACAAAATGTATTAGGCTAAAAACTAAACTATTTTGGCAAGATTTCTTTGAAGACCTCCTCAGCCTACTTATTGGTTTTCCACGGTAGTCGCGGTCCGCGTCCAGCCATGGCGGTGACACGATTAGCAGCCTTAGTTCAAGAAAAAATCAGTCAACCCGCCGAAAGATTGGCGAGTAAATCGGAGTTTAGCCCACCTATAGCGGTTCTAGAAGCAGATAATCGGGTATTAGTGGGGACTGCCGCCCTAGAATTAGCGATAACACCTCTCCATCAACAAATAGAAGCTTTTGCCCAACAAGCGCAAAGCCAAGGATGTAACCGGTTGCAGATTATCCCCCTGTTTCTCCTGTCGGGGGTTCACGTTAAAGAAGATATTCCCGCAGCCGTGGCCAAAGTGCGATCGCCGATTGAGCTAGAGTTAAAGCCCCATTTAGGCAGTTATCAGGGCATAAAATCGCTGTTATCCCGACAATTGGCTGATTTAAGCCCGCAAAAACCCATTTTACTGTCCCACGGTAGTCGTCGCCCTGGCGGTAATCGGGAGGTGGAAAACCTAGCGGCGTTTTTTGGGGCAATTACAGCTTATTGGTCGATAGAACCGAGTTTATCCCGACAAATCGAGATTTTAATCGCTCAAGGTAGCCAAACAATCCCTATACTGCCCTATTTCCTCTTTGCCGGTGGAATTACGGCCGCGATCGAAGCCCAAGTTTTTGAACTATCACAAAAGCATCCAAATGTCAATATATTTTTAGGTAAATCTTTGGGAGCGACGGGGGAATTAGCCGAGATTATTGTTGAGGAAGGATGTGGATGAAGCGGGCAGCGATCGCTCTGGGCAGTAATTTAGGAGATTCAGCGACAATTTTAGGGCAAGCTTTAGGGGAATTA
>NZ_JASJFB010000290.1:0-2058 GCF_030065455.1 Microcystis sp. M53602_WE12
AAGACACCTAGTAAGAAGTGGAAAATGACTAACTGGTAGGGACCACCGTTGTATAACCACTCATCTAAGGAAGCTGCTTCCCAGATGGGGTAGAAGTGGAGTCCAATCGCGTTGGAAGAGGGAACAACTGCACCGGAGATGATGTTGTTTCCGTAGAGTAGAGAACCGGCTACAGGCTCGCGGATACCGTCGATATCTACGGGAGGAGCGGCGATAAAGGCGATGATGAAGCAGGTGGTGGCGGTGAGCAGGGTGGGGATCATGATGACACCGAACCAACCGATATAGAGACGGTTGTTGGTGCTGGTGATCCACTGACAGAACTGCTCCCACAGGGAAGCGCTCTCGCGCTGTTGTAGAGTGGTGGTCATGGTTGGATAATTTCTGTATGTATTAGGTTGTCAAGGTTCGTTGTTTGACATGAGTTAATACTATCGGCTTTTTATAGTTATGTAAAGGGGTTTTAAGGAATGTTTTTTTATCAATGTCATAACTTTTACTTATATAACTGATGTTCAGGTAAACTAGAAGCAGACAAATTCTGCAAAAATAAGCGATGATACCCGAAATTACTGCAAAACTATTGGAAGCGAAGAAGGAAAAAGGCCTCAGTTTCGCTGACCTAGAAGCGATTCTAGGGAGAGATGAGGTGTGGATTGCCGCTGTTTTTTACCGGCAAGCGAGCGCCTCCCTAGAAGAAGCAACGAAAATTGTGGCAGCTTTGGGACTGGGAACCGAAATCGTCGCATCCTTAACCGAGTATCCTGTCAAGGGATTGGGTCCTGTTGTCCCCACCGACCCCCTGATTTATCGTTTCTACGAGATCATGCAGGTGTATGGAATGCCGCTAAAATCGGTGATTCATGAAAAATTCGGCGATGGTATTATGAGTGCGATCGATTTTACCCTCGACGTGGATAAGGAGGAAGACCCTAAAGGCGATCGCGTTAAAATTACCATGTCGGGTAAGTTTTTATCCTATAAGAAGTGGTGAGTCCGGCCAAAGTCAACGGCAAGGAATAGAAATTCCTTGCCGCTCTTGGTATTTTTCTTAACAAAACTTAACAATTGACGGCAAAATTTTCCTTGCTTTTGTCGGCAGATTTTGGGATAATATTTTTAAAAGACTTTATTCATAATGGAAATCTAAGCAGTTGGTGATAAACACAGATATCCGATTATAAGAGAATCATAACCCAAGCCGCCGCAAAAGTCAAGGTATCTCTCCTAATTATGCTGTGAAACTTCTAATTCCTTGAGCGGTGAGGGTTTGGGGAATTATGAATTATGAATTATGAATTGGGGAGTGGGAAGACAGTAAACTGATATAGTCATTTCAGATAAGTCTGATACGCTCTAGACCGATGAAACCCTGATTAACTCTAGCATTGATATTCTCAATCTTAATTGAAATGACTATAACTGCCAATTCAGACTTCAATTGGCGATGTTATATTGAACATTTTCAAGAAGAAGGCGCACCGCAAAGCGGATCTCTGCGAGATCGCTGTTTTTTTACCGCTTATGAAACTAACATTATTGTTCCTTTAAAATCTTTGAGGATTGAGGTAGAGATGGCAGATGTTTATAACAAAGTAATCTTTAGTTAAAGCCTTAAATATGGAGCTTTTGTTATCATTAGAATATATAAATATTCGTCATTTTAAAAAAAAATTAGCGTAGGCAATGATTAATAGAAAAACTGAAGACTTGTGCAAGTTGTTGTGAACAAGTTACCTCCGCTATTCGGCGAAGATTAACCATAACGATAGCTCCAAAAAACATTATATTAACAAGAAATGGTGAATAGGGAACTCCGAAATATGAAGAAGCAGCAGATAAAAAAAGATGTGCCACAAAATATGATACTATAACAAGCAATAAATCAGTTAAAATCGTGGATATATCTAAATTTAAGCCTAGTACAGGTGTTATAGCATAACTTAGAATAGTCAAGCTAGTAAGTACCTAGGCAAAATTAATTACATACTCGCCTCCAAAATTGTCCAGCACTTTTTTAACGTAAGCGAGGAGGCTCTTTCGGTCTTTATAGGCGCT
>NZ_JASJFB010000884.1:0-3947 GCF_030065455.1 Microcystis sp. M53602_WE12
AAATGTATCTGGATACACGCCACACAAGCGTTTGAACTCTGTTGGCTTTAAAGTTTTTACTTGTTCGTAAGTCATCTTTCAATCTTAACTCTTGGACTATTTTATCCTATTTTGTCTAGACTTATGCAAGAGATCTATAGACATTAAAAACGCATTCGCTACCATCACCAAGAATAGCACGTCCTCGTCTTTTCCATTTCAGGTTTAGCTGATCGATTAGGTCTGGTGGCAATGAAAGCCAACCATTAAAACCTGTATCAACGATCGCATCTTGCGCGTAAATATTTCCTTCAGAGTCACAAGATCGAAAGTGAAATAATCGCCTCAAAATCCGCGTTAACGATTCCGGCGATCATACTAATCTCTTTGTCCGTCCACCAAATCGGCGAACATAGCGAGAACCGACTCGAACAATCCAGATTTGAGCATCTGGGTGACGGGCTTCGAGTCTATTGCAAGCAGATATTTCACGCGCATCAATTTCAAAGTCGCCAGTTTCAAGGTCAATTGCTACAATTTTGCCCTGATTACCCAATTCGACTTGTGGACGTATTTGAGTTTGATAAATCAGATCGCCACGCTGGGCAAATTCTTCTTTGCTATAGCGGGGTTGTCGGACTGTCATAGGATTGATCTTGTTGCAACTTTTGCCCCTCTATTTTAACCTAAACATCGGGAATCTTCGCTAACATTCCCCAACTGGGCCCACCAGAGCGGCATCGCATTTAGACCACAGCTTCAATCAATGGGCATGGTGCGTTCCCCAAAAATCGATCAGTGGAGCAGTAGGACTTGCATTAGCGAACGCACCCTACGGCTACCCACCAGCAAGCAGATTGGCGAGATGTTTGGTTTTAAGCCGCGCATTAGCGCTCAAATCTGTCAGGAATGGGTAAAAAGTCGATTTTTGGCAATTGTCGATCCCTCGAACCGGGCCCGGAAATATAAACTCTCTGGGCTATATGAAGAGTTGCTCAAGAGTTCATCTCAGCCCACGGTTATCCCTAGGTGGCAGCGATCAATAAAGTAGCTTAGAGTAGTAATAGTAAAAAACTCATCTTTGTGTACTTTGTGCCTTTGTGGTTGTTCAGCTAAGATACATAATTTTGGAGTGATTACAAAATGGAAAGTACATCAGTTAAGCTTTTTATTTCTTATTCCCACAGAGACGAGGCGCTCAGACAGCATTTAGATAAACACTTAGCTTCGCTGAAGCGGCAAAAAGTGATTGATTCCTGGCACGATCGCAAGCTTGAAGCTGGGATGGAATGGGCCAACAAAATTGATGAGAACCTGAACCAAGCTGACATTATCTTGCTGTTGATTAGTCCTGATTTTATTTACTCAAATTACTGCTCTGAAATTGAAATGGAACAGGCAATTAAACAGCATGATGCTGGTGAGGCGATAATAGTACCTATTATCCTAGAACCCTGCGACTGGAAATGGCTTGCTGTTAGTAAATACCAAGCTTTTCCCAAAGATGCCAAGCCGATCACAACTTGGAATAATGAAAACGAAGCTTTTTTGGACGTAATTCAAGGGATTCGTCTCGTCGCCGAACGTCTGTTTGAGCAGCGCCAGCAAAAATTTAAAGAGAAAAAAGCTGCACAAGATCAATATCTTAAGAAAGTTGAGGAGATTTTATCTTCTAATGGAGAAATTTCTATTCCAGCACAAGATACGCTAGATGAACTTCGAGAAGAGTTGAAATTGACTTCTGAAGAGGCTGAAGAATTACAAAACCGTGCTTTTGAGCCTTACAAAAAGTATAAAGAACATCTACAAAAATACGAGAAAACTTTTCTGAAGGTAATTCAAAAAGAATATCCTGTTAGTGATAAAACTAAAGCGGATTTGAAGCTTCGCCAAAGAGATTTAGGGATTAAACATGAGGATGCCGAGCAAATTGAACAATGGATTCTTGCTCAGGTAACAGTGGAAAGTCGAGAGCAAGTAAAAGCAGAAGAGTCTCAGATACATCCACAACCAGAGGCTTTTTTAAATAGCAGTGAAAACCCTTCCCAACTTCAACCAAAAACTGTAATATCTGCCGCAATATCTGCTGCTATCGATCCAATATTTTTAGAGCGTTGTCAACGAGAACTCGCTCGTTATATCGGACCAATGGCACAGTTTATTATGGCAGATATTCTTGCTGAACATTCACAAATAGAACGACCACAACTGGTTGAGTTACTATCTGGCGAAATTACCAATCCTGAAAAGGCAAAAGAATTTAAACAAAATCTATTATAACAAATGAATTAGTTTAATTTATTCACAACTGCGATTGCCTTTATTGTTCAGCCTTTTGATGGCAATTTCTAAGCTGGTTTTCATGCGCGTAAAAGCGTCAACTAAACGACCTACTTCGTCGTTATATTGTTTATCGAAATTAGCATCCATATCGCCTAAACTGACTGCTTCTGCAACTTTAGTTATTCGATTAATTGGTCGGACAACATACTGTTTCAGCCAGAGGTTTACCAGGAATATAGCTATCGCAAAAATCCCAGTAAAAACTCCTATGACGAGAAGAAAACGTTGATTGGCATTTTTATAAACTTGATCAGCAGGAACGTAAATAATCTTAGTCCCGATAACTTTGTTTAATTCCCAGCCAAATCCCTGATTGGCTTGATATATACCTTGTTTATATAAAACCTGTAATGATTGAGGAGACTTTTCTAGACTACTATGACAGCTTAAGCAGCTAACTTGAGTGATTTTAATAGGACGAGCAGCATAAAAGTTTTTTTGCCCATTGATCAACAGAAAACCTTGCGATATATTTTTTTCTCCCAATTGATCTTGCTGAGTTAATTGATCTATAATCTTTATCTCTTCTTCTGTTGCTTTATCCTTGATATTAGTTGGGTTAATCATAGCATCTTTATATGTATATTCTCCATAATGAGATTTATAGGATGTAGTAAAAATATCAAATACTTGACGTACAGCGTAGGAAGGAATAGTCTCTGATAAAAGTTGTTCTGGTGCTTGCTTCTGTAGCAGGGGAGTAACTCTGTCTTGGTTGTACTTGCGAACAGCGTCCATAGTTGAGATTAGAAGATTAGCGCGTGTGTTCATTTCATTCTCCACTGTGTTAAGGACAATACTATAAAAGACAACACTGCTGACAATAATCCCTCCCAAAAAAATTGTCAGCATTAGAGTGGTCAGTCTCTTGCTTAGATTCCAATCTTCCGGGATTAACTTAAAGATTTTCATTGTTTTGATCTTGGTCTCTAATTTGCGTTGGTGTTTGTTAATATATGAGGCTCTTCGTTACTTGTTATGGTTCGATAGGGGGGCATAAATCGACTAAATCCTTATCTGGCAAAAGACTTAATTGATTAGTTCGCTCTAGAGCAAAAACAATTGACAAAAATCGCTAAATGCCTTTCTATATAAGGGTTACATCCCTTATAACCCCCGTCCATTGCATAACACAAACCGAAGAGCCATATATGATCGCCACTCTTCAAGAAGAAGGGCTAATTCAAGTTTGAAGTACACCAGTACATGACTGATTGAAGAATACCTCAGATGGGATGCGATAGTCAAGGGATTTTTGGAGTCGATGGTTGATTAAATCCTTCACTCGGTCTACCTCGGCGTTGTCAGATAAAGAGATGAGAAGGCAAAATAGCAGGGATGATGTTAAGCGTATCTGTCTGAAAATGTATGTAAATCTGGACTTCCCCCGTATAAACATACTAGCTATGGCTAAAAGTCTTACAGAGCCTGAGTTAAAGCAATATAACACTAATGGACTACTGGACACAAAATCCTGAAGTCCTTACGCAGATAGGGTTTGAGGCAAAAATTTTCAAATTTGACCTTTCGACCATTATAGCTTGTTTCGGGGCAGAAAACCAGCAAAAACATGGCTACAGAGGAAATCGCTTACTCTAGAGATTAATCACACTATCTGTTACAAT
>NZ_JASJFB010000129.1:0-8786 GCF_030065455.1 Microcystis sp. M53602_WE12
AAATCCTTATCTGGCAAGAGACTTAATTGATTAGTTCGCTCTAGATAAAAAACAATTGACAAAAATCGCTAAATGCCTTTCTATATAAGGGTTCCATCCCTTATAACCCCCCTCCATTGCATAACACAAACCGAAGAGCCAAAAAGAGAATCTAGGAAATCTGTTCTGCGTAATCCAACTCCGTCGCGCATCCCGCCTCTTTTCGGAGAATATCGTCGATATTCTTAAATGTCTGCTCGAACATAGGAAAAAGATTAGATACTCTCAAATCTTACCTCGATCGCTCCGGTGATCCTTAGCATAGATTTGTAAAAAGGCTGAAAATGCTTCAGCCTCGTCTAAAAAATCAGATTTTACCCGCAAAATTAAGGAATAGGATTAGCCGAATCCTTGCTTTCTAGGGTTTCGGGAACAGCTTCCGTCTTACCAAAAGCGATTCGGAGGAAGGGAGGGGCCAGGAAAGTCGTCAAGATTACCATAATAATAATCGACACCTCCAAAGGCTTATCCAAAATTCCGCTGGCCGAACCAATCCCAGCAAAAACTAGACCCACCTCACCCCGGGGAATCATACCCACACCGATGGCGAGGCGATTGATTCCAGATATGCCAAAAACTGCCCAGCCTGTCACCAGTTTACCGATGATCGCCACAACCATCAAAAAGACAGCGATCAAAAGTCCGGCCCGATTCTCCGGTACCGTTGGGTTTAAAACACCGAGATCAGCACGCGCTCCCACCGTCACAAAGAAAATCGGTACAAGCAAATCGGCGATCGGTTTAATTAACTCATCCAACTCGTTCCGGGTATCAGTTTCATCAAGCACCAAACCCGCAGCAAAAGCCCCTAAAATCGCTTCAAGATGAATAGCATTGCCCAAAAATGCCATAAAGAAAGCGAAGACAAATGCCGGAATAACAATATTGCCCCGAGTTTTCAGCCGCTCCACGATCGCCACAAAACTTTTGTTAAAAATACCTCCCAACAAAATTGATCCGATCAAAAAGGCCGTAGCGCTGACAATCAGATAAATAACATTGGTCACATCAATCTCACCAGTTTTGGCTAAACTAGCGACCACAGCCAGAACAATAATACCGAGGACATCATCGATCACCGCCGCACCGACAATAATTTGCCCTTCTTTGGATTTGAGTTGACCTAACTCGGACAACACCTTCGAGGTAATACCGATACTGGTTGCCGTTAAGGCTGCCCCCGCAAAAATCGCCGGGATAGCCGCCACATGAAAGACGAGCATTAACCCGGCCGTACCTGCCGCAAAAGGTGCCGCAACCCCCACACAGGCCACAACCGTGGCTTGAATTCCCACTTCCTTGAGTTGTCGCAGATCCGATTCTAGGCCAATTTCAAACAGCAGAATAATCACACCGATTTCAGCTAGAACCGAAATCACTTCACTTTGGGACTCAAAGATTCGCTCTACGGCAGCCGGGGCCAATTGATTCAATCCTTGCAGTACCGTCATAATCACCGAGTCCGAGGCCGATAGTCCCCCTTCGGGAAAGATGAGCAGATGCAGTGCCGAAACGCCGACAATCACACCAGCGACCAGTTCTCCCAGTACCGGCGGAAAATCCAATCGTCTGGCGGCCTCTGCGCCGAGCTTGCTGGCCAGATAAATCACCACCAGTGTCAGCAATACGCCAGAGAGAATAATCGGTGAATCCTCGGCCACAACGGTGGCGAGCAAGGGGAGCGGAGCCATGGGAGCCGCTATCTCCCCGATCAAAGGAGGCAGAATAGGGGACAAAATCATGAGTTTAAAGGGATGAGGGTTTAAAGGTTTTAGGTAGGGTCTGCTGAAAAAGTTTTTCGTGGGGGCAGGGTGTGGGGTGTGGGGTATAGGGTGTAGGGTTTTACCGATTTTGAGGTAGTCAGTTACCTAATTTTCAGGGAAAAAGTCCAGGAATTTTACCCCCAATCACTCCAATGGTCAGCACTTTTTGAGGGAAAAAAGCCTAAAAGCCTTATCCAACAAGGTTTTTAGATTTATTCAGCAAGCCCTAGGTGGTCATAAAACTGGGGGATAGGAAAAAGGGCCACCGCTCAAGGACAGTCAGGCTGCAGATGGGGTGGCCCGGATCAAGACAAGCTTAGTTGTCTAGATTTCACAGCCCTCTGGTCCACAGAAACTCTGTCCGTACAGAACCTCCGCATCACAGAGATAGATCATGCCCGCAAAATTGAGGAAAAACTGATCGGCAACCTGCTTGGCAATATTTTGGGCCATAATTCGATCGGGGGTAAGTATCTCGAACTTAACATTCGTATCGGTTTCGGAAACGTGGGGTTGTCCCGACGAGCGCACGTTGCGACTGCCTTTACCGCCAGTATCCATCACCGTGTAACCACTCGCCCCGCATTCTTCGATGATCTTGGCGACTTTTTTCAACAAAATCTTTTCTGTGACGATGACGAGCTTTTTGGCTGGTTTGGCCATGTTGATTATCTCCTTAAATGTGTACATTTATTTGCTTGGTAAGCCCCGTCAAGGGAGCGCCCACAGACCACAATCCTAGCCGCCGCTGAGGGCCTGGGCGAGACCAAGGAAGAAGGGTATGCACAAGCCGATCGCTACGGGCGTACCGATGGCCGTGGACGCGCCTATATAGGCGGAGGGATTAGCCGAGGGGATACCGGCCCGCAACGTGGGCGGCCCGGAGATGTCGGAACTAGAGGAAGCGATGACGGCCAGAACCACGACACCGCCCCAGCTGAACCCGGTGGCGTAGTGGGCAACCATGCCGAGACCGAAGGCGATTAGACCATGCACAAAGGGTGCTAGGACGCTATAGACGACATACCACTGGGCCACCTTACGCAGTTCGCCAACCCTTGACCAAGCCTCCATCCCCATGACCAGCATCAAGATTGAAAGCAAGCCACGAAAGAGGGGATCGTAGAAGCTTTTATAGACAGTTTCCGGCTGGGTGAATATGCCCAAAGCCAGACCTAATAACATGGCCGATAGGGCAGGTCCGCGAAGGCTTTCTTCAATGATCGGCCAGATCTTGACCCGATTATCCGTAGGCTGCTGCTGACTGAGATACTCCTGCCGACTGCTGGGATAATCCTGCTGATCGGAATAATCCCCGGCCGCCACCGGCTGCTTGCTAAAAGACTCGCGGTCGTAGGCCGATTCTTTCTGCTTCTTCTTGTTAAGATAAATGTTAGCCACCACGATCGCCGTTACCAGCGCCGGGATATCCATAAAGGGATAGAGTGCGCCGGCCCAGGCCTCGTAGGGGATCTTTTGTTCTTCGAGTACCGTCAGACCGGCTGCCATAGTCGAGCCACTCACGGCTCCAAATAACCCCCCAGTTGCGATCGCATCCACCACTTTCACCTTGGGCAGATTGGCTAAGGTATAGCGTGCGACGAAGACCACAATAATCCCTACTATGACGGCAAAGATCATTGGTAATACCATTTCCGTCAGGTTGGAATTGCGGATGGCAATCCCGCCGGTCAGACCGATTTTGGTCAGCAGCATGAAGACGATGATCGTACAAATCGACTCTGGGATGACCAATTCACTACCGAGAGCGGCAATGATCATGCCACCAATCAAAAAGGCCAGCGTTGGCGACTGCAACTGCTGGATAAAGTCCATGACAAACAATGAGAAAAAATCCACGAATACCTCCTTAAGCCTCCCCTGATGAGGAGTATTGAATATAAACGAACTAAATGAACCTTCAAAAGCTGAAAGAGAGTAAGAGTAAGGCTCTTTACCCCTTAAGCAAACCTGTTGCGGGCAGAACTTTGGACAGTGTCAAGTCCGCAGGTAAGCCTAATTCGGGATTTTTGTCGGTTAAACTGGCCTCGATCGCCGTCCCAGAAGCCACCCCGAAGGCAAGAGCTAGAGGGAGAGAAACGCTGGCAGCTGTTACACCACCGAAGCTATCGCCCCGCAAATTGTCAAAATGAATACGATTGGTTATTTCCATGAGAATCCAACTGAGCAAAGGATTTTTTGCCATAACAAAGCTGGCGGTTGACAGACCAGCCTTGATAGACAAAACTTTATGGTTTTTAAAGATCGATTGTTCTAAATCTATACTAGAACGGATAGCTTGACAAGCAAATTTTTGTAAATTGAGTTTAAATCGATATATCTTTACAAAAGTATTGATTTAAACCTATGATATAAGCGGGGTGGGGAGGTTTTTACTCGTTCCCCTCCATTCCTGCTTCTGTTTAGCAAAGCTCCTCAAGGCAGTAACAGAAGTGTAGCTCTCTAGAGGCCTCTCTTGATTCACGCCACTTTACATCAACTGATTGTCTTTGAAGCGACCGCTCGTCATGGCAGTTTCACCAGGGCTGCTGAAGAACTATCGATCACCCAACCCACCGTTTCCACCCAGATGAAACAACTGACTAAATCAGTGGGTTTACCCTTATTTGAACAGATAGGCAAACGTTTGTATTTAACCGAGGCTGGACGCAGTTTATTAGTCACCTGCCAGGCAGTCCTCAAGGATCTTGATAACTTTGAGATGGCGATCGCTGATATCAAGGGCATTAAACAGGGTAAACTGCGTTTAGCGGCGGTATCCACAGCCCAATATTTAATCCCTCAAATCCTAGGTCCTTTTTGTCAACAGTACCAAGGGGTGGATGTGTCCCTAGAATTGACCAATCACCAAGACCTAGAAACAAGGATGATCAATAATGTTGATGACCTATATATTTTAAGCGAACCCCCCCAAGAGCTAAACCTAGAGATTCGACCGTTTCTGGAAAATCCCCTCGTGGTTATTGCTCGCAAAGATCACCCCCTAGCGGGACAGAAAAAAATTCCGATTAAACGACTGCAAGGGGAACCTTTTATTATGCGGGAAATGGGATCGGGAATTAGACGGGCAGTACAGCAAATTTTTCTCGACCATGGCATCACCGTATCTCTGCGTTTGGAAATCGGCAATAATGAAGCCATTAAACAAGCGATCGCTGGTGGTTTAGGAATTTCAGTTCTGTCTCAGCACGTCTTAAATTTAGATAATCCCAATGGGGAATTTACCATCCTTGACGTGCAAGATTTTCCCATCCAACGCCATTGGTATGTGGTTTATCCCAAGGATAAAAAACTATCTGTGATCGCCAAGACTTTTCTGGATTATCTCCTCAATATTCAGCCCCAATCCCTCTTAAAGGTCAAAATTTCTAGATGAGAAACCCCATCTTTGTTGAAGATGGGGTAAGGTAAAAATCAAATCAATCTAAACAGTAACAGGTTCTCGATCGAGGGGTTTAACGCGATCGAGCAGTGCTTGCAACTGTTCCCCTTCAATCACCTCTTTACTGAGGATTTCTTGGGCAATTTCTTCGAGCAAATCGCGATTTTGAGCAAGGATATCCAGGGCCTGCTGATGACCATTTTCGACAATCTCTTTCACTTCATTATCGATCGCTTTGGCCGTATCATCGCTCACCAAGCGCCGGGGATTCATCATACCATCTCCCAGAAAACTATTCTGTTGACCTTTTTCGTAGGCCAGGGGACCTAAGGTCTTACTCATACCATAAGTAGTCACCATGCGTTCGGCCAAATCCGTCGCCCGCTGTAGGTCATTAGCTGCCCCAGTAGTAATACTACCAAAGATAATTTCCTCGGCGGCCCGACCACCTAAAAGAGTAGCAATTTGGTCGCGTAATTCCGTATCATCCATAAGGAAACGGTCTTCCGTGGGCATTTGCAGGGTATAACCGAGGGCTGCCATGCCGCGAGGGACGATCGAAATCTTAGCAACTTTACCACCCCCCGGCATAACTGCACCGACGAGAGCGTGACCAACTTCGTGATAAGCGACGATTTTCTTCTCTTTTTCCGAGAGAACCCGGCTTTTCTTCTCTAAACCGGCCACTACCCGCTCGATTGCCTCATTAAAGTCCTCTTGGGCAACGGTGCTGCGTTGATTGCGCGCTGCCAATAAAGCCGCCTCATTGACTAGATTAGCTAAGTCAGCACCAGCAAAACCAGGGGTGCGGGTAGCAATCTGTTTTAAATCCACATCTGAGCCTAATTTTACCTTACCTGCGTAGATTTCGAGGATTTTTAAGCGTCCAGCCAGATCGGGGCGATCAACTAACACTTGGCGATCAAAACGGCCAGGGCGTAAAAGGGCGGGATCAAGAGTTTCTGGGCGATTAGTAGCGGCCAGCACGATTACCGTCGCATCACCAGCGTTAAAACCGTCCATTTCCGTCAATAATTGGTTTAAAGTCTGTTCCCGCTCATCGTTACCCCCCATAAAATTACCGTTAGCGCGAGATTTACCAATCGCGTCTAATTCATCGATAAAAATAATACAGGGGGCTTTTTTCTTGGCCTGTTCAAACAGATCTCGCACTCGGGCCGCACCTGCACCGACAAAGAGTTCCACGAATTCCGAACCTGAGATACTAAAGAAAGGAACTCCCGCTTCTCCCGCGACTGCTTTTGCCAGCAGGGTTTTTCCTGTCCCCGGCGGACCGACTAGGAGGACACCCTTGGGAATCCGCGCCCCGATTTGAATGTAACGTTGGGGATATTTGAGAAATTCGACGATTTCGGCCAATTCGGTTTTCGCTTCTTCCACACCGGCCACATCTTCAAAAGTGGTTTTGGTGGTGTCTCCTTCCACATAGACTTTAGCGCGACTTTTGGTAATCGATAAAGCCCCGGCTGGACCACCGCCACCGCTGCGAGCGAGGAAAAATTGCCAAATACCAACAAAAATCAGGGGAGGAATCACCCAACTAAGAACACTACCAATCCAGCCATTTTTTGGCGGTGGTGCGGCGGCGAATTCTACGCCCTTAGCTTCTAGACGTTTGGGCAATTCTAGGTCAAAAATCGGTGTAGTGCTGAAAATTCGTCCGTAGTTGCCCTCTTGGTCGTTTTTAAGCTGATAACGAATCTCATTCTGTCCCACGGATACCCTAGCGACGTTACCATCTTCCACTTGGTCGATAAAAAGACTATAGGGAACTTTGGGGACGCTAGGGCCAAATAATTGCGGGAAAAGAAGGTTAACAATCAGAAATAAGCCGCCTACGGCTAATAAAACATTACCGATCAGGCGAGATTGTGAAGGAGGTTTGCTTTTTATACTCATTGCTGGGCCTGATTGATTAAAATTAGTCTCTATCCTCTCCTCATTGTAGGCTGTTGACTGCTCAAGTTCAGATTGAATCAGGCGGGGGGATTACCGTCGTCTTCGGGCGGTTTTTGCCCTAGTAAAGCCTCTAGACGGGTTTGGGCAAGCTCAAAATCCGGCACAATCCCTAAAGCTTTTTGATAACAGGCGATCGCTGCTTGGGTTTCGCCTAAATTTTCTAGGGTACTGCCGCGATTGTACCAAGCTTGATAAAAATTATCGTCCGCTTCTAGCACCTGTTGCCAACATTCTAACGCTTCTTGCCAACGTTGCAGTCCGTATAGGGCGCTGCCTCTAGCGTTAATGACTTGGTGATCGTTGGGGGTGATTTCTAGGGCGCGATCATAACTATTTAAAGCTTCTTCGTAGTTACCAATCATGGCTAAGGCACCACCACGATTATGCCAGGCCGAGGCTAATTGGGGATCGATCGTCAAGGCCTGTTCCCAATCGGCGATCGCATTTGACCAATTGCCTAAATTTGCCTGTTCTAAGCCCTGATTAAACCAATCTTCGGCAGTTTCAGGGTTTTTAGCTTCCTGGGGGGAAAATTGAGCGATGAGACTATCAATAATGCTTTCTGCGTCCTTATTTTCGATGCCCAATTGTTCGGCCATTTGCCCGGCTAGGGTAGGATCGTTTTGCAGACGGTCAAATAATTCATCGAGGGTGAGGGTTTCTAATTGGGGATTTTCTGGGTCATTACCGTTAAAATCGCTAGTTTCACCCGAATATAAGAAATTTTCTGGGGTTTGCGGCTGGGAATAACTGCCCGGGTCCTCATCGTCGCCGGCGTATTCCCAGATTAAAGTGGCAGTTTCTTTGGTGTAGAGTTGATAACCGATCTCGTAGGAAGCTTCACCAATACGTTCAATCCCGGGGAAAGCGCGAGCTAATTCTCCCAAACGGATCATTCTGGTGGCGAGAAGTTGGTTAAGGGAAGCGGAGGATTGCAGACGGCTCCCAAAGCGCTCTAACCATTCTACCCAATCTTTTTGCCGACCTCGATCGCCCAATTTCTCAAAAAATCTCAGAATTCTGCCTTCGTGCCAACCGTGGGACACTCCATCGAGTAACTGCATATAGAGAAACTCGTAGTCTGTATCGGTTAGGGGAACAGATTCGATCGCTTGTACTCTCCCCTTTCCCCCTTGTCCCCCCAAAAGTCGGGTAAAAAAGTTTTCGATCGCGCGCCAAAGTTTTCTTAAAAGTCCCTGCATTCTAATCTCGACACTGGTTTTATTAATCTTGCAAGCATCACCCAATTAGTCTAGCAGTTATCAGTTATCGGGGATTGACTCTCCCCCGCTAACCGCTCGCGCGGTGTAGCGGGGGATTCTCGGTTCTTAGGCTTTTAACTAGATCGACCGAGTTTAACCCAGTCGATCCCCGTCAAATCGCCTCCGCAAGCGTTTTCTAACACGGTCAGTCCGACCGCATTTTTTCCTCGGTTCTCAATTACCTTTGCTGATGCCGTATCTCTTGGTTCAATGTGGCCGCAAGAATCACACCGGTGAACTCTTTCCGATAACGCTTTTTTACCAGTAATTGCGCCACAATTCGGACACTCTTGCGAGGTTCCGTTTTTATCAACCTTAAGATAATATTTTCCCCGTTTC
>NZ_JASJFB010000663.1:0-1748 GCF_030065455.1 Microcystis sp. M53602_WE12
AGGCTAACCCCATTGAGGCGCGTTTAAGTCGTCTATCTAGCGCTGTACGCGAACGAGTTAACCAACTGCCGGAAGGTACTGCCGATCCTAGTTTACAAGCTTTAGGCTGGGGAGATGGTGGCAATCGCGGTTGGGGGAATAGTCGTGTCGGTGGTTGGGCAGATGGTCGCGGTGGTAGTTTCGTTAATTCCCGCCCTTGGCGCAATGGTTGGTCTGACGGTGGTGGTTTCTTTAATTCCCGACCGCGCTGGGGTAATGGTGGCGGTTTCTTAAATCGTTGGTAAGTAAGGTTGGGTGAGGGGTTAACTTTATCCTCGTCCCAACCCCGGTTTTACGAGAAAATCTAGGGTTTATAACTGGGAAAATCGATATAACCTTCCTTGTCAAAAGAATACCAATCTTTCATCTCAGCATCGGGATTAAGGGGCCAATTATTGGCGAATCTTTCCACCAAATCGGGATTACTGATATAGGGGCGACCGAAAGCAATTAAATCCGCATCTCCTAACTGAATAGCGGCTTCAGCAGTTTCTTTTGTATAACCACAATTGCCGATTAATGCACTATTAAAAACAGCCCGAAACTCGGATAAAAGCATCGGTTGACCCTTTTCATGAAAACCAAAAGCCAAGCCATCTAGCAGATGCAAATAAGCTAAATTGTACTCATTTAATCTTTGGGCAATATAGAGAAAAGTTTCTCGAAAATCCTCGGAACCCATGTCATTATAAACTCCATTGGGAGACAGACGCACCCCCACTCGATGACTGGGAAAAACAGTTAAAATTGCCTCGACCACTTCCTGCAAAAAACGATAGCGATTCGCCAAACTGCCACCATACTTATCCTGACGCTGATTAGTAACAGATTGTAGAAAAGTATCGATTAAATAACCATTGGCCCCGTGAATTTCTATGCCATCAAACCCCGCTAATTTTGCCCTCTGAGCGGCTTTACGGTAATCGGCGACAATTGCGCTGATTTCCTCGGTTTCTAAGGCTCTAGGGGTCTCGTAGGGCTGTTTACCCATGGGTGTGTGCAACTCCCCCTTAATCTTAATTGCGGAAGGGGCAACTGGTGAAGCCCCATTTTCCTGAAAACTCGGATGAGAAGCGCGACCACAGTGCCACAATTGACAAAAAATTGGTGTTCCTTTTCTTTGGGCGATTTTAGTCACCATTTGCCATGCTTGCGCTTGTTCATCGGTGTAGATACCGGGGGTATTTTGCCAACCGTTAGCTTGAGGAGAAATTACCGTCGCTTCTGTAATCATTAATCCGGCGCTGGCCCTTTGCCGGTAATACTCGGCCATTATCTCATTAGCAAGACGTTTTTCTCCTGCTCGCGCTCGCGTCATGGGAGCAAGCACAAGACGATTTTCTAGGTTTAAATCTCCCAATTTAAATTGACTTAAAAGCGCTAGGGAAGTAGTGAAGGAAGTCATCAAATTTGCCGATAGAGAATTTAGGTTAATTTTACCGCAGTTAGTTAAAACCAGACAATCGCACCCAAGGATGATTGACTGTCTATCTGCGAGATTGTTCCTCTGCTAAGGGAGGAGAATTAATCGGGTCAATTAGCTGACTATAATTGATCTTGTTCATAAATAGGGTCTGCTGAAAAAGTTTTCCCTGGGGGCAGGGTGTGGGGTGTGGGGTGTGGGGTGTAGGGTTTTACCGATTTTCAGGTGGTCAACTACCTAATTTTCAGGGAAAAAGTACCTGAATTTTCCCCTCAATCACTCCAAT
>NZ_JASJFB010000409.1:0-3487 GCF_030065455.1 Microcystis sp. M53602_WE12
ACCCTTGTCAATAGCTGAGAAAACCGATCGAAGTCATCAGTTATCAGTTATCAGTTATCAGTTATCAGTGATCAGTTAGGTAGGTAGGTGGAATAAAATATAAGATGAACGTAGAACGTAGGATGGGTTGAAGCATGAAACCCAACGCCCGCTCATGTTACGCTACCGCTAACCCATCCTACAAATAATTGTGCCTCCCCACTTATCAGTTATCAGATGTGAGTTTTCAGTTCACTGATTACTGTTTACTGTTTACTGGACGGCTACGCCGTGCCTTTGGCAACACTGAAAAAAGCTCCCCACTTCCCCAATTCATAATTTATAATTCATAATTCCCACTCCCTTTTTTATCTTTTGACTTCTTATGACTATAATTGTCGATTATCGCTTTCCTCCCGCTATTAATGCCGAAAAACAGGCAAAAACGATCGCTATCGGTCAAACCGCTGGCACTTGGAGCGATCGCCACAGTCATCGTCAAGAGCAGCTGCAACAACACCTAGGGGAAGTGGTGGGGATCAGGGAGGAAGCCGACGGTTATAAGGTGGCTAGGGTGCGTTTTCCCCAGATAAACGTTGAAAATGACATCGCCAGTCTTTTAACCATGATTTTCGGCAAATATTCCATGGCTGGAGCCGGAAAAGTGGTGGGGGTGTACCTCCCCGAAAACTACGGCACAAAAGCCAAGGTGGGAATCACAGGAATTAGGCAACGTTTGGGGGTTTATGATCGACCTCTAGTCATGGCAATTTTTAAACCCGCTTTAGGACTATCGGCGCAAGATCACGCCGATATCCTGCGAGAAGTGGCTTTTGCTGGCTTAGACGTGATTAAAGATGATGAAATCATGGCGGATCTTCCCGTGGCTCCCACCCACGAGCGCCTAGATTGTTGTCGCCGGGTTTTGGAGGAAGTGCGGCAGCAAACCGGCAGAAATGTTCTCTATGCGGTCAATGTCACTGGAAAAGCGGACGAATTGCAGAGAAAAGCCCGTTTATTAGTGAAACATGGGGCTAATGCCCTGTTATTAAACGTTCTTACCTACGGTTTTTCCGTTTTAGAAGCTTTAGCCAGTGATCCAGCGATCGATGTGCCTATTTTCGCCCATCCTGCCTTTGCTGGAGCGATGTGTGCCGGTAGCGATACGGGATTAGCCTATTCTGTGGTTTTGGGGACGATGATGGCCCACGCAGGAGCCGATGCGGTGCTATATCCCGCCGCTTACGGTAGTTTACCCTTCGATCCCCGGGAGGAAGGCAAAATTCGCGATATTTTGCGCGATAGAAACGTTTTTCCGGTTCCCTCGGCCGGTATTCGTCCAGGTATTGTTCCCCAGGTCCTTGGGGATTACGGACGTAATGTTATCCTCAATGCGGGAACCGGAATTATGGACCACCCATCGGGACCGGCCAGTGGTGTGAGGGCTTTTTTTGAAGCTTTAGGGAGAGTGGAAGCGGGTGAGTCTTTTGATCCCGCCAATTTGCCTGAAGGAGCCTTAAAACAGGCAATTCTAGAGTGGGGTTAAGCTCAATTCTTTCAATGCACTATATAGGGTTTGCGGCAAAAAGTTTTTCTTGGGGGCAGGGTGTGGGGTGTGGGGTGTGGGGTGTAGGGTTTTACCGATTTTCAGGTGGTCAACTACCCAATTTTCAGGGAAAAAGTACCTGAATTTTCCCCCTGATCACTCCCATATCCGGTACTTTTTGATTGACAAAAGGTCTAAAAGTCTTACCCAACAAGGTTTTTAGATTTATTCAGCAAACCCTATATAGACATTTTGTCAAGCATTTTTAGAAAATTTAACAAATAACTTCCCGTTTTAGATAGGGTTGCAGCACTTCTGGCACTTTTACCGTCCCGTCTGGCTGTTGATAATTTTCTAGGACAGCGGCCATAGTACGACCGATCGCCAATCCCGAACCGTTGAGAGTGTGGACAAAATTAGTGCCTTTTTGTCCTTTTTCTTTAAAGCGAATATTTGCCCGTCGTGCCTGAAAGTCTCTAAAATTAGAACAACTGGAAATTTCCCGATAGGTATTAGCCGAAGGTAGCCACACTTCTAAGTCATAACATTTAGCGGCCGCAAAACCCAAGTCACCGCTACACAATTCAATCACCCGATAGGGCAACTGTAAAGCTTGCAGGATTGCCTCTGCATTAGCGACTAAACTTTCGTGTTCCTGAGCAGAATCGTCAGGATGGACGATTTTGACCATTTCCACCTTATTAAATTGATGCAAACGGATCAAGCCCCTCGTATCCTTGCCATAGCTGCCCGCTTCTCGACGAAAACAGGGAGTATAGGCACAGTGTTTGATCGGTAATTGCTCCGATGAGAGGATTTCATCGCGATAGAGGTTAGTTACAGGTACTTCTGCCGTTGGTGCTAACCAAAGCTCATCATCTCGACATTTAAAGCTTTCTTCCGCGAATTTCGGCAGTTGTCCCGTCCCGCGCAGGGAGTCACTATTAATTAAAATTGGCGGTAAAACTTCTGTATAACCGGCGACAATATGGCGATCGAGCATAAAATTAATTAAAGCTCTTTCTAGGGCTGCCCCGAGCGCGATAAGATTAACAAAACGACTCTGGGCGATCTTTACTGCCCGTTCAAAGTCTAAAATGCCCAATTTTTCCCCAATTTCCCAGTGAGGCAAAATATTCGGGTTGGTGGGTTTATATTCCTCTCCCCAGCGTTTGACTTCGACATTTTCCCGTTCATCCTTACCGATGGGAGTGGTTTCACTGGGTAAATTGGGTAAATCTAAGATTTTTTGGTCAATGGCCGCTTTAATCTCTTTTTCCTGCGGTTCTAATTGAGCTAGTTTACTTTTAATCTCGTTTCCTTCTGTTTTCATTGCCAAAATTTCGGGACTGTTGACATCGCTGCCACTTTTAACTTTTTGTCCCACCAGTTTACCGATTTCGTTACCCCGGGCCTGTAAACTGCTGCGTTCTTGCTCTAAAGCCTTCTGTTGTTGATTTAACTGGAGAATAGGGGCAATATCATAACTCCCTCCCCGACTATCTAAGCGTTTCTGTACTTCCTCTGGATTTTCTCTAATTTGCTTTAGGTCTAACATGGTACGAGTCAGTAAAAAGTAAAAAGTAAGTGGGGGAGTCGGGGAATCGGCAGCCTGAGGGGAAATGTTGTCAACCGCTAACCAATGCTCAATATAACTCAAAACTTAACTAAAATATCGGTTAAAAGCCGCCGGTAAAATTAGCGGCAGCGGAAACTGGGGTATATTTAATTTTGGTGTCTGGAGTAAGTCTCATGCTCAAATATCTGCCTGTTAAATTACTGCGTTTTTTAGCGATTAGCTGTCTTGTCACGTTAATTTCTCTAGGATTTGACCGTTTACACCCCGTTAAAGCTAATCCCACTCTCATAGCTCAAAATGCTTGGGCCGGGGCCTCCTTCCCCGTGGAAAACTTTCAAACCTATACCTCTGGTTTCGGTTATCGTTCCTCTCCCATGGATGGC
>NZ_JASJFB010000258.1:0-5935 GCF_030065455.1 Microcystis sp. M53602_WE12
AAATCCTTATCTGGCAAGAGACTTAATTGATTAGTTCGCTCTAGAGCAAAAACAATTGACAAAAATCGCCAAATGCCTTTCTAAATAAGGGTTCCATCCCTTGTAATCCTCGTCCATTGCATAACACAAACCGAAGAGCCAGAAATCAAAGCAATTAGTAAGGTTATATTCAGGATTAATTGCCTTAATTTCGTTTTCTAGTGTTACTAATAAGGTTGCGGTAAGCATTCCTCGAATACCACCACCATCTAAGCTTAAAATGCTGAAGTTTTTTGAGTTTTCCATGATTGATTTCTCCAGTTGAGTTGGTTACAAAATAGCAAGTTTCGGATGGGTTATAGGAGCGTAACAATGATAATTACAAAGCAAAAAGGTGTGTGAAGTAATGTACTCTACAAGAGCGGTGATCGTACTTTCAGATGGCATATGTAAATCTAGCAAGCTATATTATTTTGCTCTTTTTTGCTTCTCGATCTCCATTTTCTTTTCCTCTTTTTCTCTTATTCTTTTTTGGCCAAACTTCGTTGCGTAAAGATTTTCCCTTTACCTCTATCATCAGGTTCTGATATTTGGATTTGGCACTAGAGCGATACATGGGATTAAAGTGCCATTGAACTTGATCTAGAATATCAAAATTGACTCCTTTTTGCTCTAAACATTGAATAAATCTAGGAATAAAATAATCTCCAAGCTTACTGACCATCTTTGCAGACGTCCACTTAGAACCCTCTTCTGAACGGTCAAATGTGTTACCCAAAAAGTAAAAAGCTCCTCGACGATTATCAAGTAATTCATGTTTTTTTAAATAATCATCAGCACCTGTTGTACCGACCGTGAAGCCAGAGGAAATAACTGTAATTTCTCCTCGTTTCATTAATTTGTTTATTATTGGCATCCAATTATTTTGACTACCATGATGGGGTAATTTAATCACCTTTATAAATAATTCTCTTTCGCCTTCAATCAATGACGATATTCTGTCATTTGCCGAATCTTTTTCCATATCACCAAGAGTTAGCATCTGCCATTTTTTTTCATCTTTTTCAACTGTTATTAAACAACCTAGACTTTTTTCATTTTCAATCTTATCTTCATCTGATTCTGTACGTTCTGCTTCCTTGAATTTGAATTTGTTAGGATCTGGAATTATAAATTTAATTGTTACCTTTAAATCGTCATCATTATTAAGACTTAATTCTTGCGAATCTTGATCATCGTCAGGAAAAGAAATTGTTGCATGATTTATTTTGGGATGTTTTATTATTTTTTCTAGTTTTTTCGTTAGTGTAGTTTTAGAAGGAAGAAAAATTTTGTTAGTGCAGCGTTCCACTACCTCTTTCCATTGCGTATCATTGCCTATATGATCTTCATGCAGATGAGTAAATATGACGTTTTCTAATGTGTGATCTGCCTGAATGCCCAAATGACAATATTTACGCTTTACCTGTGGTGCTCCCAAATCAATCAGGGTATGACGATCCATCTTTTTGCCATAGGTCAGTAAGCAACAATCACCTGCTTTATTTCCCCATCCACCGCCAAATTGAGTAATCTTGAGTCCCATAATCTTGCTCCTAATTAATAAACTAAAAAATTGACTTTCAAGAAATTGTAATACCCAGTATTTCTAAGCAGATAAAAGCTGTTTTGCCAACGCCTTTGCCCCACTCAACGGGTCATAGAAATTAAACGCTAACGCCAAAGTTTGCGGTTGTCCTTGCATAAACACCAGCGTTAATGCCAAAGACACACTGCCCCCCCTCGCCGCCATCAGCGTCGCCTCGAATCGTGCCGATTTAACATCTAGCAAACCTCCTAAACTGTACTTGACGATAAACTGACCCACATCGGCGATTGACCCAATAGAAACTTTGAGTCCTTGTAAGGTTTGAGTCGCCACAGATAACGCTCCCGTTGCCGTTTCCCGTGCAGTAAACAAACCAGCAATCCGCACATCCGCATCAATCGGGAAATTGACAATGGTTTTCTCCAAACCGCGCACCACCTGCTTGGCCCCTTCTAATACCCCATTGGCCGTCTCCCGTGCAGTAAACAAACCAGCAATCCGCACATCCGCATCAATGGGAAAATTGACAATCGTTTTCTCCAAACCGCGTACCACCTGCTTGGCCCCTTCCAATACCCCATTGGCCGTTGCCTTAGACGCTTCAACTCCACCGATATAAGTATAAAGTCCGGCAATTTCAGAACCCTTAGCCGTCGCGTAGGCCGACAATTCCGCCCAACGGTAACTCTTTTCGTACCATTTAGATTGATTAAACCAGCGTTCCTTATTGCTAATATCCTGTTTTAGCTGTTCAATTCTTCGCTTGGTGTTATCAATCTCTCCCTGAAGGGAATTCACATCATTTTGCGCTCGTTGCACCGCTCCCTGAGCATCCCGCATCCGCCCAGAATCGCGGTCTCGTTCGCGCTGAATGGTTTGCCGCATATTATTAATATCCGTATTGAGCTTATCCACCTCCCGTTGAGCAGAAGCAACTGCCGCCTGAGCATCTCGCATTCGCTGGGCATCGCGATCGCGTTCCCGTTGAATCGTTTGCCGCATATTATTAATATCCGTATTGAGCTTATCCACATTTCGTTGAGCGGAAGCCACTGCATCTTGAGCATTTGAAAGGCTTCTTGTTGCCTCATCGGCGGCGGCTTTAATGGCATTCGAGGCTTCTCGACGGAGATACTCCAATAAATCATTCCGCATCGTAGCAACAATAAAGAAATCGCCCCCTTGCGTTAAATTTTGTCCCCGTACTTCTAGAGTACATTCAAATAAATCAAAAATCTTGCCAATCGTCGTAAACGTAAAACCACTATCCGAGAGGCGGATTTGGGTTTCACTACGAATCCCCAACAGTTCGACTGCTCCTGATATATCCAGATTGGGAACGGTTTTCGGGCTAACCTTGAGATAAAGTGAGGGTTTAGGCTTGCCTGTGGCTCCTGTAAGCTTAAAGATACCCGCTAAGTTAATCGGTTCCACATCCCCTTTCACTTCAACTCCATCAAGATAATCAATTTTTAGATAGCCATAGGCTCGCAATCCCCAGAAATACATCGTTCCTTCTAATTGCGTCCCTTGCTCGAATTTTAATTCCCCAATTGTCGTCGGTTGCGGAACAATGTAGATTTTGACGTTTTCAAAGCCAATATCTAAAACCGTTTTAGCCAGAGAAGCGGGAATGGCTTGTTTCACCGCAGTTCCACAGAAAGTACCGATCACGTCCATGAAATAGAGGCGATTAAAAGCGATCGCCAGCATACTGCGGCTCGGCATAGCCGAATCAAATTTCACCGCCACTACACCCTGAAATTCCCCAATTTGCAACGTACCAGCAATTCCCACTGTCGGTAGCGGTGGCGGGAAACTCATTCCTAGTTCGATCGCGACATTGGCAATGGACACCCCTTTCGCATCAAAAGGATCTTGCCAAATCCCCAACATAGTCGCTTGAAACTCAGCCGAGCGCGGTTTGACTTCCATGCCACCAATAAACCGCAGGACACTATTATTCAGAATGGCTGTTACTGTCCCCATTAAGGTTAGCGAAAAGTCACTGGGAGCAGGTTTTAAACGAAACCGAATATCACCAAAGGCAACGCCTTTACCTAAATCGAAACTGCCATCAATTGAGGCTTCTATAACCAAATCGGCTGGTTTTCCACTGATAGCGGTATAAACATTGAGGGACGTAATTCCCAAAAGCGCATCCACACCTAATCCAGACAGATTCATGCCCGCAAAGAAGTTTAGCCCTCGAATGATAGCCACATCACTCCGTTGAGCCTGTACTCGTGTGAGAGCGAAATTGCGATCATCGCTAGAAGCCAGAATTAAAGCCGTATTGGAAAATTTGAGTCCATCAAGCACCCTGAGTTCATCGGCAATCTCTGAGAACTTCCAATAACTGGGAGGCATAAACCCAGCAGTAAAGCCCCAACGGTTGTCAATCTTCTTCACAATCAACTCAGTCTGCCCCAAACTAGAACCTGCGGCTAGGGAGAAAGATTTTTTCTGAGGTGCAATAGTCACCTCTACATCCGAAAAAGACAACGCCAGCACACTAGCAGGAATCGGCAAATCACGAATCACCTCACTCCCGCAGAGTCTCTGTACTAAAGGTGACAGGTTTAATGAGGGAATATGGCCTTGTAAAACAAAATCGCCGGGGAATTGATAGGTAATGGGGAAGCGGGCTGTATTTACTTCTAACGTCCCACTAATAAATCCCGTAACGGAACGCTGACGAGTTGTTGCTTCTGCCTGAGTTGAGTTTGCCGATCTCAGCACTTGAAAAGAAATATCTTCAACTTCTAACCCATCAACACCAATGGGAATCGGCCAGCTATTGCTCGATTTTCCAGTCAGAGAGAATTCTCCAGTTTTGGGGGTGACTGCAATTTCAATATTGGCAAATTCAAAATCGGGAAGGTCGGTTGGTAACTCAACCATTGCAAAAAACTCTTCCAGAATAGCCGACAGATTCAGCTTGGAGATTTGTCCGCGCAGGACGAACTGATCTTCAATATCGGCAACGAGACTGACTTCGGCTCCCGCTATCGTCAATGTTCCAAGGATTAACCCCGATACAACAGTTTTGCCGTCAATGCGGGCTACTTCAAAGTTAGTTTCAACTTGCTCCAACTTCACCAGTTTAGGAATAATTTCCCAATCGGTTAATGCTGAACCACTTAGGGAAAAAGCTCTGTTTTTAGGGTCTAACGTCACACCCAACTCAGAGAACACAATATCTGGAAAACCTTGAGGGACAGAAACTTCATCAAAGGCAAAGAAATTGATCAGTCGAGTTAAGCTCAGTCCCCCTCCCTGAACCAGATAACCATGCATGGTAAATCCTGGCAAAGAGGCTCCAACACTAAACTTTGCTAGACTGTCAATGGTCAATTCTCCTGACAAATCACAAACCAAAGTACGGTTTTCGGAAGAAGTAGGATTATCTACTAAAAAATAAACTGAGACATTTTCAATGGCGATTTTGTCTGTTATTTTCCAGGGTTGTATTGAATTAACATATACCGCAATCGACTCTAGTTTTTTCTCCGTTGAACTAACATTCAGTGTAAGCCGAGAGAGAACTAAACCCTGTTCGGGACGATAGCCATCGGGCAGTAAATCAGCAAGGGCGGTTCCATTTAAAAGCGCAGTTAACTGAGAAAGCCCTGTTAAAGAAAAGTCTTCTAAATCAGCTTCAAACGTCAAGTCCTGATGAGAGCCTCGAAAGGTCGAATAAATTGGCAAATCAACGGAATTATCTGAGCTGCCAACCTTAATCTGAGTTTCCAGCGCAAAGTAAGCACTGGTGTAAGGAGGAAGACCACTTTCTGCTTCATCGATCACATCGGCAACAAGATCGAGTTCTAAAGAAGGAACGCTTAAGTAGCCCAAACTAATATCTCCTGTGATGGGAGCATTAAGAAAAATCTCCGTCCCTTTAGGAGTAGGCACGATTAAGCCAGTTACTTTCAGAGAGAGTATCTCGCCAATAAATTGACTTAAGGGAATGAAGTCATTATCAATTGTCAATTCGGCTTCAAACCGAAGCCCAGAAACCTGCTCAGGTTCTTTAACTTCAACAGAATCAAGAATTAATTTGGGTTGTTGAAAGATTAGCCGATCAAATAAAAATTCTTCCTCTTTTAACCCCATTTGGGTAAGAATACTTGTTCCCAAACTCGGAAAACTTTGAGTAAATTTCCAAGTATTTGGCAATAGTGTAACTAGAGTCATTTGTGGCTTCTGATCTTTTAAGTAAAATGGTTCTTCGGTTTTTGTTATGCAATGGACGGGGGTTATAAGGGATGGAACCCTTATATAGAAAGGCATTTGGCGATTTTTGTCAATTATTTTTGCTCTAGAGCGAACTAATCAATTAAGTCTCTTGCCAGATAAGGATTT
>NZ_JASJFB010000651.1:0-4004 GCF_030065455.1 Microcystis sp. M53602_WE12
AGCTCAGCATCCCTATAAAACTCAAATCTTGGACTTCCATTCCTGCAAAACCCAATGGGCAACTCGTTCACTCTATTTTGAGGGACAGAAGCGAAATCAATTCTGTATCCTACACTACCGTTTGAATTTGGAATTGCTGAAGATGCGCTTACCCTGTATTAGTCATTAATACGTCTAGCTAATAATACTAAATTGGAAGGCATTCCCAGCGCCCAGATGGTTTCGACTCTAATACTGAAATTGTCTCCTAAAGCTTGTTTAGCTAAGTTTAATAATTCGGCTCTACCCAGTAGGTTTAAATTATCTTCCTTAGCCCAGAAGGATAACCCGACTATATTTAATAGAAACCGATGCCAAGATTTAGGTAACCAATGGATTAGGGGAAGTTTAGTATGAAATTCTAGCCAATGCCAACGATTGGGTGTAGTTAAGAATATTTTACTAGCAACTCTGGCACACTCTCGAATATGTTCAACCTGTAAATGAGTCGAACCACAATGTTCTAAAACTGCGCTAGAGGTGGCTACATCAAACTCACACTCCTTAGCAAGAATTGGGCGATGAAATCCATTGGGGCTTAAAATTTTGGCAAAAGGAAACACTTGGCTCAGGGAAGAAATGTCTTCTGGGGAAGAGAGGGCGACAGTTAACCCTGCTTCATGAAACCAGGGAATCATACAGTTACTGTCTATCCTCTCCACATCTGGAGTAGAACCAATATCAATAATACTTTCTCCTGCCCGTAAATCGAGTTTGTTCATAGCTAAATCAAACATCTTACGGCGAGCTTCTACACTTAAGCGTTCTTGAATCCCTGTTAACCAATGTCCACGATTAAAATAGTCAATGCCTTGATTCATAATATATTTGTTTACATAGTTGGGTATCTCGAAAAATTGATAGCCCAAGGACTGTTATAGTATAATAAGTAAGAACAGCAAGTCAAGCGAACAAATGCTCTTGCCAGAATCACCCAGGGTAAGAGCATCTCAATTAGGCTTGACAAAAGGCTTTCAGCACAGCCATCATATAGTTATTATCCATGGCCGCCCGTTGACTTTTTTGTGCCAGACTACGTCGGTAAGTGGATTCTTGGTTAAGAGCGTTAAGTGCTACTCGTCTCAAGAATGCAAAATTACGAGGGCTGTGGCCTGAGCGAATCCGACATTGATCCTCATTAAAAGTAACATCTAAAATCCAATGAGCCTGATTTTCAATGCTCCAATGTTTACGAATAGCATTACCTATTTTTTGAGCATCAGCAGGGAGAGAACTGAGATAAAATTGGACTTCACAAGTGGTTTTATGACCAGGATGACGAACTCGTTTAACTATGATAATACTTTGAATTCCTTGCCATTGAGCCTGTTGATAAAGACCGCCGAAAGCTTCTAAGGGTACAGCCCAACACCAACGTTTTTCGAGGCGATGATGACCTTTTTCCAGATGGTAATCATAACTAAATTGAATACCATCAAATTGATGTGCTTGAGCTTGCTCAAACCAGTTTTTGACCTGAGTATAAAGAGTCGGATGATTAGCTTTAAGGGCGACAACGTAGTCAGCTTTTTTGGCTTGAATATGATTAATAATCGCCGTTTGAGTTCCCATAGCATCTAGGGTGATAATTGCCCCTTGAAGGTCTAACAGTTCTAGTAAAGCGGGAATAGCAGTAATCTCATTGGATTTATCTTCCACCTTGACTTGTCCTAAAACTAATTTCTGCTCCCCCGCCCAAGCCGTCACTAAATGCAAGGCTTTAATTCCTTGATTACGGTCGTAAGAACCTCTGAGACTTTTCCCGTCTATGGGAACTATTTCCCCCGAAAGAGAACCGATTAAATGGGGCAGCCATTGAGACAAAACTTTGGCCAAAACTTCCGGGTTAATCCGTTCAAAAACCCGCCGAAAAGTGTCATCAGAAGGAATGCCATTAGGTAATTCTAAAAACTCAGATAACCAAGACTGCTTACTGAGTCCATAATTTTCCATGTCTTCCCAACCTTTGGCTCCTGCTATAACTGCTAAAACAGCAATGACTAAAATATCAGTTAATAAATGTTTTTGGGTTCGGGACGCTCTTGGGTCAGGAATATCTTGAAGATAAGTCAATAAACTAGCTTGAATTTCATTTATTGATGTTAAAGGAAGCTCAGGTTTTAGTTGAGCTTTATTTCCGGTGGGGAGAACGGGAGCAAAACCTTTACCCATGAGCTATTTCCTCATTAATTTTCATCAACAACAGTGAGACTAAGGCTAATTATAAATTATACAGAGGTAGCAGCGGCTAAGTCTGGGTACTGGCAGTGCGGGACGGTGCTATGGCGATTTGATTACCCTATTCAGAAATCTTTGTCAAGTACAATTTATACCAAATTAGATGAGCTTACCCTGTTATAGACAAAGGCATTTAGCGATTTTTGTCAATTGTTTTTTATCTAGAGCGAACTAATCAATTAAGTCTCTTGCCAGATAAGGATTTAGTCGATTTATGCCCCCCTATCGAACCATAACAAGTAACGAAGAGCCATTTTTTTGTTAATATAGGCTAAAAAATTAATTAAACCAGAGCTTGGTTCTATTCTATGAAAATCCAAGCAGATCAAAGATGTATTCTTCTTAAAATTATCTTGGCTCTTCTCGACTTTGTGTGATAATTTTTGACGATGAAATTCTGAAATGTTTACTGGGAAAGACTTTCATGGCTATTTTTGTGAATAAATAAACTATCATTATAGGCCTCGTTTCCACACAGAAACCAGAAAAGCCAAATCCTTGCATAATCGAGATTTGTATGATATTATGAATAAATAATTAAAACAGAAAATTCTGGTTAATTTGGGTAGATTTGAGTATATTTTAGGGGAGGCTAAGTATATTTGCCATCTCTGCTTTTAGTAAGTATCAATAAAATCAACCGGAAAAAGGGGATTGCCGAATGAAGAATAAGAAAGCGGAATTCAGAGAAGGAGGAAGGGAGTGAAGTCAATGTTAAGGAGCGGCTCTAATAATCGAAAAGCCAAAATTATCAAATCATCACTTACTTCGGCGAAACTGGTCAAAAAATATGGATAAAGTCCGGGTTATCGTTGTAGAAGATCACGATTTAACCCGCATGGGCTTAGTGGTGGCTCTCCAGCATCGGGAAGGTATTCAAGTGGTAGGGGAAGCGATCAGTGGATTACAGGGACTGAAACTGCTAGAGGAGACTAAACCCGATGTAGCGATCATCGATATAGGTTTACCCATGATCGATGGGATCGAGTTAGTGCGACGCTTCCAACAAAATCGGGGCGAAGACCCCCTGGCCACGAAAATCCTCATGCTAACCATGCACAAAACCCAAGAACAGGTTTTAGCGGCTTTTAGTGCTGGGGCTGATTCCTACTGTATGAAGGATATTAGCATTGATAAGTTAATCGAGGCGATTTATTCCACCCACGAAGGCAATCATTGGCTTGACCCTGCGATCGCCAATATTGTTCTGCAACAAGTGCGCCAAAATGTTCCCGTCGGTGCGGCTGCCGGGACCAAAACAGTGATAATTCAAGGCGTTGACCGAGAATATCACCAATTGCTGGAAAATGCCCCCCTAACGGCACGAGAGCGAGAAATTCTCGATCTGATTGTCGCGGGTTGTAGTAATGCCGAGATTGCCAAGCGACTCTATATCACCATCGGCACGGTGAAAACCCATGTCCGCAATATCTTAAATAAACTCTCTGTGGATGATCGGACTCAAGCGGCAGTGCTGGCCCTGCGATCGGGATTAGTGGATTAAAAAAACCGGCATCCTACCCGGGTAGGATGCCGGCTCGGTCAAAACTAGAAACTAGACTTGGGCTGCCACTTTTGATTCAGCGGCCATTAGTTTTTCGTAGGTTTCACGCATTTTGAGACCGACTAACACTTGGAATAAACCCGTACCATTGGTAGAACCGGGATAATCCTTGTGTTTGAGCAGTAATTCCGTCATTTCACCGTAGTATTTAGTGCCGGTTTTG
>NZ_JASJFB010000426.1:0-2745 GCF_030065455.1 Microcystis sp. M53602_WE12
AATAGCGACTCTTGTTCGGGTGTGGGGTAAAATCGAAACGAATAGGCTTTTTCCATACCTCACATTTTAGCATATATTTCGTAAACGATGCTCATATTTAACAGTAAAGCCGTCGTAGAACGACGGGGTTTCAGACCCAAAATTTTCGATGACTGGAATCAACGACATACCCGCGATCGGAACGTGAACGGCCAAGGTATAGGCCATCCCCTTTTTCAGGTTGTCAAAGATACGTCTTCCCAGTTTGACCGATTCGACGATGGACGAAAAATCATCTTTCAACAGGACCAAATCGGCAGACTCTCGCGCTACATCGGTCCCCCGTTCACCCATGGCAATGCCGATATGAGCAGACTTGAGAGCCGGGGCATCGTTGACACCATCACCAGTCATGGCCACAATTTCCCCGGAGCGTTTCAGTGCATTGACAATCAATAGTTTTTGTTCGGGGACGACACGGGCAAAGATGTTGGTGCTGTGAATGCGATCGCGCAGTTCCGACTCACCCATTTGCTCCAGTTCCCTACCGGTGATCACCTTGTCTAAAGGCCTGAGTCCAATCTGACGGGCAATGTTCTGGGCTGTTACCGGATAATCACCCGTAATCATGACAACGCGAATTCCCGCACCATAGCATTCAGCGATCGCAGGTGCCACAGTAGGACGCACGGGGTCTTCCAGGCCGATGAGTCCCACAAATTCAAACTCAAAGTCGTGTTGTTGCACAGGTAAGCGATCGTCAGATTCCAAGTAGGCTGGAGGCCCGGATGACTCAAGAGCGTGGGTTTTGGGTAATGTTCCTATTTTGCGTCCTTGGGCGACTCCCAGAACTCGCAAACCTTCTCTGGCCATGGACTGGATCTGTTCGGCAAGCTCCTGTTGTTGAATCGGGCTGAAATGGCAGAGATCAGCGATCGCTTCTGGGGCCCCTTTTGCCGCAACGGTAAGCTCCCCCGTCAGGGATTCCCAGACACAGGACATGGCCAAGAGATCGGTGGACAGGGGATATTCGCGCAGTAGTTGCCAATCGCTATGCAGGTGTTCAGTCTTGGCCAGGTAATCCCAACCAATTTGCTGCAACGCTTTCTCCATCGGGTCAAAGGGATCTTTGCGACTCGCTAGAATACCAAACTCGATCAGGGGATGAAGGACTTCGGGCAAGGGTTCGCGCTCGTGGAGCGTCACATCGTACAGATAAGCATTGGAGCCGCTGTAAACCAACAATTGTTTGACGGCCATTTGGTTCAATGTCAGGGTTCCAGTCTTATCGACACAAAGAACGGTGACAGAACCCAGGGTTTCAACCACTGGAATGCGACGAGTTAGTACCTGTTTTTGCGAGAATCGCCACGCTCCCAGAGCCAGAAAGATGGCCAGCACCACCGGAATTTCATTGGGCAAAATTGCCATCGCCAGGGCTAATCCTGCCAAAAAGCCATGCAACCAATCGGCCCGGGTTAGTCCATAAATCACGACCACCGCCGCGCAAATGGCAAGCGCAATCATCGTCAATTTACCGACAATGCGACGGGTTTCTTTCTGTAAGACCGTGTCTTCCGGTTCAACCGTTTGCAGAGCTTTGCCAATTTTTCCCATTTCAGTATGTATGCCCGTTGCTTGCACCTGGGCAATGCCCTGCCCTTGCACCGCAAGAGTGCCAGAATAGACAGTGGGTAAGTCGTCTCCACCCGGTCTCAAGGTTGCTGAAAGTTTCTCTGGGTCTTCTTCCAGCTGGATGGTGCGTTTCCTGACCGGAACAGACTCCCCGGTTAACAGCGATTCATCAATCGTCAAGTGAGTCGACCACAGCAAAATCGCATCCGCAGGAACGCGATCGCCCTCCTCCACCACGATCAAATCGCCCTGTACCACTTCTCGCCCCGCAATCCGCTGCCGCTCCCCATCTCGAATCACCAAGGCCCGAGGACTGGATAAGTCCCGCAGTGCTTCTAGAGAACGTTCCGTTTTTTGCTCCTGGTAAAGATTGATGCCAATAATAAAAAAGACAAACCCCAACAAAATCAGAGCTTCTTGAGCATCACCCAAAAAGAGGTAGATGACACCACAGGCAATCAGGAGCAAGAAAATCGGCTCTTGGATAATGTCTAGGGCGATCCTTAAAAAAGTACGATGCTGGGTTGAGGGCAGTTCGTTGTAGCCATGCTGTTTCAAGCGATCGCCAGCTTCTTGGCTAGACAACCCGTTAAACTGCCTATTTTGTATATGTGCAACCATAACAATTACCTAGGTTTTTCACACAGGCTATTCTCGCACATAGAGAGTAGTTGACATACCCCACGCCGTAAACGGACGTGGATTCTTCTAGCATCACTGCTGTGAATTTCTGGCTCAACGAGTCCACTTGAATTAGATTCCTAGCGAAATCCCAGCCAGAGGTGGTTCTCTCCTCAGACTTTCGCTCCCTTACAGAAGCCTGTTCTCGTGTGTCCCACGATACAGTTCCAAACCTCTAAAATAATTGGTTTCTTTGGTACTTGACGCTGAGAGCTTTTACCTATAGGAGCATTCCCCTATAGAACCCCATAACTCTAGTTTTCAAGGTGCGTTCATCCTTCGATGACTGGGTTTTTTAAGCGGTTGCTTACCCGGCCCCCTATTCTTAATATCATAAGTAGGTGGGTGGAATTAAATATAAGATGAACGTAGGTTGGGTTGAAGCATGAAACCCAACGCCCGATTATGTTACGCTACCGCTAACCCATCCTACAAATAATTGTGCCTCCC
>NZ_JASJFB010000111.1:0-2383 GCF_030065455.1 Microcystis sp. M53602_WE12
CAGAACTCATGTTTGTTTGTGTGGGTATATAGAAGATAGGGACAAGATGGCGGCATTAAATATACTCAAAAAAGCTACGATAGGGCATATCGGAAGCTGGTCGTCAGACCTAAACGCTTGGGGAGATTTAAGCTCTATTTTGGTTGGTAGCAATACCTGCTAAGACAACTTGAGTCAGTGAACCAAGAATCCCTCGCATAAGCGCGACGGGAGTGTCAATATCTCAAGTAGTCAAATTTTTGCTCACCATTTTTCGCCTAGACTTCTTGGGGTTAACCGGATTGTTGGGGAAATTAGGCAAGGAGTCTAGGTTGATCTAATGCTCAAGGACACCTCGAATAAAAGATTTTGTTAACAAAGTGTTGGTCGAGGAAATCTCCTTGATCTACATTGATGAAGAGGGAATTATTTTCAAGAACTAACAAGGCGCTCCGTCCCTCAAAATTCGATTTTTCGAGGTAGCCTAGACATAACGCCTTGGTTATTGGCTAAAATTAAACTTTTTTTGCCCATCAATTTAAAAACTTGCGTTTTTTTGATCATCTTAGCCTAGAGGACTGAGTAGTATGAGTTACAGCAAAGTTAATTTGTTAATTTTGTCCATCAGTGTAATCTGGGTTAAATCTCTCACTTTTTCCCGTTATCAATTACTCAAGGGGTAGCTCGATCAATTGGACTTATTGAGAAAATCTTCGCACTAATTGAGAGTAAACCAAGGTTTGATCAGGGTTTCAGGCGGTGCAATGCTGAAGTAAATCTATTTTTCGAGGTACCCCCAAGAGGATCGATAACCACTGATTCCGAGCCAGTAATGATACACTAGGCATGATTTAACTACAAACCTCGATCGCAAAAGGAAATAAACATCAATGAAAGCCATGATTTTGGCGGCTGGCAAAGGAACTCGCGTCCGTCCGATTACCCATACGATTCCCAAACCCCTGATCCCGATTTTACAAAAGCCGGTGATGGAGTTTTTGTTGGAACTGTTGCGACAGCATGGCTTTGATCAGATCATGGTCAATGTTAGTCATTTAGCCGAAGAAATTGAGAGTTATTTCCGCGATGGTCAGCGTTTTGGGGTGCATATCGGCTATTCTTTCGAGGGTAGAATCGAAGAGGGCGAGTTAATCGGTGATGCCCTAGGATCGGCGGGCGGTTTACGACGAATTCAAGATTTTAATCCCTTTTTTGACGATACTTTTGTGGTTCTCTGTGGTGATGCGCTGATCGATCTTGATTTAACCGCAGCCGTTAAATGGCATCGGGAAAAGGGAGCGATCGCCACTATTGTCACCAAAACCGTCCCCAGAGAGGAAGTATCCAGTTATGGGGTGGTAGTTAGCGACGAGGAGGGACGGATTCTCAGTTTCCAAGAAAAACCGGCCATCGATGAAGCTTTAAGTACCTGCATTAACACGGGGATCTATATTTTTGAACGAGAAATCATTGATTTTATTCCCCCTAATAGTAAATACGACATCGGGGGCGAATTATTCCCCCAATTAGTCGCTAAAGCTGCGCCTTTCTACGCTTTAAACATGGATTTTGAATGGGTGGATATTGGTAAAGTCCCCGACTACTGGCAGGCAATTCGCGGGGTGTTATCCCGGAAAATTAAAAATGTTGCTATCCCCGGCATCGAAGTCAAACCGGGCATCTACACGGGCTTAAATGTGGGGGTAAACTGGGATCGAGTCGATATCACCGGACCTGTGTATATCGGGGCAATGACGCGCATTGAAGACGGGGCGAAAATTGTCGGTCCGAGTATGATTGGCCCAAATTGTTGGATTTGTGGCGGCGCGACAGTGGATAATAGCGTTATTTTTGAATATTCTCGCCTCGGTTCAGGGGCCCGTTTGGTGGATAAGTTGGTCTTTGGGCGCTATTGTGTTGATAAAACCGGCGCGGCGATCGATGTGGAAGCGGCAGCCTTGGATTGGTTGATTACCGATACCCGCAAGGTTCCCCCAGAATTTGATCACCCTAAACATCAGGCAATTCGTTCTTTATTCAATAGCAAGTAGGCAACACCGCAACAGGGAACTTTTTACTTTTACTTGATAAGTACCTAAGCAAAATTAATTACACATATCTAACCACTCCTTGCATTAGTGCCTTTTGCATGAGTGCCTTTTGCCTATCCTAACCAAGACATTAATTTTGCACGACTACTTAAGTAGGGTCTGCTGAAAAAGTTTTTCCTGGGGGTAGGAGTCAGTAGCCGGTCGTCAGGAGTCGGTCGTTTTAGGCTTTGTTGCCCTTGTTTTTTGTACCAAGCGATGTACTACAAGAAGGATAATGCAAGGTTTTTGAACGTCCCAATCCTATTTTCGCAGCATGAACATCGGACTTTAACAGGTCAAAAGCTTTATTTTAA
>NZ_JASJFB010000172.1:0-21896 GCF_030065455.1 Microcystis sp. M53602_WE12
ATATAGCGGTATGCACTTGCATGAGGTACAATAGAAGAGGACAATAAATTATAGACCTAGGCAGGAGCCACGACCCGATGAAGCCCTATTCTTTAGACTTGCGACAAAAGATCATCGAGACCTACGAGGAGAATAACCTCTCACAACGTGAGTTAGCCAAAAGATTTAGAGTAGCTTTAAGCTTTATCCAGAAACTAATCAAGCAGTGGCGTGAAACAGGAAATCTAAATCCCCGACCGCATGGTGGAGGACAAAAACTCAAGCTTAAGAGCGACGAAATTATCTTGCTGGGCGATTTAGTCCAAGAAAAGAAAGATGCCACCTTAGACGAGTTAAGAAAACAAATTGAGGAAAAAACACAGACGGTGGTGAGTAACTCAACAATCAGTAGAATTTTAAAACGGCTAAATTTAACTCAAAAAAAAAAGCTTACACGCTAGGGAAAGAGACACGGAAAGAGTGCAAAAATTAAGAGAAGAATATTGGGAGAAAATCCGAGATGTTAGAGCGGAAGATTTGGTTTTCGTTGACGAGTCTGGCTCTAATCTAGGGATGACAAGACTTTATGGCAGGGCTGAAAAAGGTCAGAGAGTGTATGATTCAGTTCCGTTAAACCGAGGAAAAAACGTCACGATAATTGGAGCGATAGCGCTCAAAGGCTTGCTGGCTTTTATCAATGTATTTGGAGCCGCAAATGGTTTAATATTTGAAGCATTTATTGCTACATTATTAGTTCCAAACTTGTGGAAAGGAGCTTGTGTATTAATGGATAATGCTTCGATTCATCAAAAAGAAACCCTCGAACCAATTCTTCAAGAAGTCGGTGCTAGACTGGAGTTTTTACCTCCCTATTCTCCCGATTTTTCTCCCATTGAAAACTGTTGGTCGAAAGTGAAAATACTGATTCGTTCTATGTCACCTCGTACCTATGCTGATCTAGAAAAAGCGATCGTTCAAGCCTTTAGTCAGATTACATTGCGAGACATCCATCACTGGTTTACCCATTGTTGCTATTGCGATACCCCTTTTAAAGAGCCTACCTAGTCATCCATGCTGTACCTCATTCAACTGAAACCCGCTATAGGCAATTGACAATGGATAATTATCAGCCGAAGTTCCTGCGGCAATAGGCTACTATTTTGACCATCAGGAAGAAATCAACCTGGAAATCACCCAAGAATGGGATCAGGTACAAATTAGCATAACGCGAATAGCTAAATCACCTTTTTACAACGGGATGAAAAAAGTGACTTTTTCCCCGCCCTTCCCCCGAATGCACCCCGTAACTGATATAAGTAGAGATGTAGGTCTATAACCAAAATTGCCGCATCAGTTCGGTTAGGTGACTGTTTTTCGCTTGTCTAGGAGGGTAGATATGCTCAACGAATTAATTTATGAAGGATTAGGTTTAAGTGCTGTTTTCGGAGGACTATTCCTCTGGTCGCGCTCTGGTTTCGTCAGCAAAAATACCGCCCTTTTAGCCGCACAAGCGCAATTACAGCAAAGTAACGCAGATTTGTTGGCTCAAGTCAAGGGTTTAGACGTGGCGCAATCAGAGTTAAAAGACGAAAATCAGCAGCTGCACGCCAAAATAATTTACATAGAACAACATTCCGCCCAATTACAGCACAAAGCTACGGATTTAGAAAATTCTCTCCAGTCCCTCCAGCAAGCTGTCCAGATAGGTGAGAGTGAAATTGAACAACTGAAAACCACCGCTAAGGAAATAGAAGCGGAGAAAGTGGGTTTGATGGAGCAGTTAGAGGCAGAAAAAGCCCAAATTACTAGCCTAGAGGCACAGATTCAAACTTTAGAGCAGCAAAAAGGCGAAATTAACCGTCAATTTGATTTGACCAAAAAACAGACCACCTCTCTCTATAGTCAAATTCAGACCCTAGAACAGGATAAAGCTCTCTTACAGCAAGATATAGAAAAAGCAGAGGAATTAAGGGCGAAAGTGGCCGATTTAGATCATAAAAACCAAGAATTAAGCGATTTAGCCGCCCAAATTCCCAACTTGCAAGGTCAAATTCAAACCTTAGAACAGAATCTGGCTCACCAAACAGAACAGTATGAGCGAGGACAGCAGGAAATAGCCAGCTTACAGGGTCAAATTACTGGGTTAGAGCAGCAAAAAAAGTCTCTCAGCGAAGATTTAGCCGTAAGTCAAACTCGATCGCTCTCTTTAGGGCAAGAATGCGACAATTTAACTATAAAACTGCAAGAAACCGTCGCTCAAGTGGCGGCTATAACCGACGAAAAGGACAGTCTCGGCGCTCGTCTCGAAGCAGCTAAACTGGAGTTACAAGCTTTAGAAGTCCAGAAAGAGGAATTATCGGCAGAATTAACCACTGCTGCCGAAAAAATTGCTGATTTAGAAGGGCAATTACAGGGATTAACCCAGTTACCCCAACAATTGGCTGATTCTCAGGCAAAAATTGCTGATTTAGAAGGGCAATTACAGGGATTAAACCAGTTACCCCAACAATTGGCTGATTCTCAGGCAAAAATTGCTGATTTAGAAGGGCAATTACAGGAATTAACCCAGTTACCCCAACAGCTAGAAACCTATCGGGAAAACATTTCTAATTTAGAGATTCAACTACACCAGTTAAGTGCCGAAAAAGACCAATTAGAAACCACAACTTCCCGTCATATCGAGGAATTAAGCCAACAAAATCGCCAACTAACTCAAGATTTAGAAGCCCAAAAAACAGCAGCTAAAGCTTTAGAAAAGGAAAAAATTAAGTTTGAGGGTGAGTTAGCAACTAAGCAAGCAGAAATCGCCGCTTTAGAGGTTCAAATTCAAAACCTAAAGCAAGAAAGAGACGATTTCTCTAAACAAACTACCCCTATTACCACTAATGAACCAGCAGCAATTATTAGTGAAACTCCGGTAGTAGAAGAGCAGGAAACCCCCTCGGTGATTGCCGAGGAAACTCCCCCGGTGATTGCCGAGGAAACTCCGGTAGTAGCAGCAGAAAAAATACCGGTTGCCGATACAAGTTTAGAAGTGCAACCCGCAGCGGAGATAGTCCAAACCAGTCAAGAATCCGCCGAAAATACCCTAAGGGGAAAAAGCGTAGTTATACTAGGAACCTTCAGCAAAATCAGTCGCGAGAAAGCGAAATCATTGATTATTAATGTCGGTGGTACTGTTACCAGTTCCCCCAGTGCGAACACTGATTATATTCTCCTCGGTAAAGCCCCCGGTGAGAAACTCAAAAAGGCTCAAAAATTAGGCATTAAAACCCTTTCAGAAGCCCAATTTCTGCAAATGGTAGAATTAGTTTAGCCGTCGGTTGTCAGGAGATAGGGTGGTCACTGCGTGCGCGTTGCGGAGGGTTTTGGGGTGATAGGGTGATGAAACAGCTTCCCCACTTCCCCACTTCCCCACTTCCCCACTTCCCCACTTCCCCACACCCCACACCCTGTTCCCTTGATTACCAAAATTATGAGTCAAAAAATTGCCTTTTTAGGATTAGGAGTGATGGGAGCGCCGATGACGACTAATCTTGTCCGTCAAGGTTTTGCTGTCAATGCTTGGAATCGTACCCCAGAGGCGCCGGGGATAACCATTGCCGGGGCAGCTGGTGCGAACATTTGTTCTAGTATCGCCGCCGCCGTCAGGGATGCCGAGATTGTCTTTACCTGCGTCGGAGATGTGCCTGACGTGGAAGCGGTAATTTTAGGACCGGGGGGTGTCATGGAATCGGCAGCGGTGGGAACTCTGGTGGTGGATATGAGTACCATTGGCTCTCAAGCCGCTAGGATGATTGGTAAAAAGCTAGAGGAAAATAATCTCCGTTTTCTCGATGCTCCCGTCTCTGGTGGCGATATTGGGGCGAAAAACGGCACTTTAACTATTATGGTGGGAGGGAAAGAAGCGGATTTTCAGACTTGTCTGCCCTGTTTTCAAGCCATGGGCAAAACTATTCGCTGGTGTGGCGAAATCGGCAACGGACAAGCAGTAAAACTCTGTAATCAAGTCTTGGGGGCGGTTCACATGGTGGCGCTGTGTGAGGCTCTAAAAATGGCAAAAATTCAAGGATTAGACCCCAATTTAGTCATAGAAGTCTGTAAAACGGGGGCGGCGGGTTCTTGGGCGTTGGAAAATTTGGGACCAAAAATCCTCGCCCAAGATTTACAGCCAGCTTTTATGATTGAACATATTTTAAAAGATTTGCGATTAGTCAAAGAAACTGCCCAGACAGCCGGGGAAATTCTGCCCGGGACAGATTTAGCGGAAACTCTATTTAAAGTAGTAGCGGAATTGGACGAAGGTAAGGGAATTAAACAGGGAACCCAAGCGATGATTCGCGCCTACGATTAGGCCTTTTGTTGGCGATAAATATCATCGGTACGGGCAGCCATGATGAAATCATTTTGATGTAATCCGCCCACGTCATGGGTCCACCAAGAAACGGTAACTTTACCCCATTCTGTCAATAAAGCGGGGTGATGGCCTTCTTTTTCCGCTGCTTCTCCCACGGCATTAGTAAAGGCGATTGCCCCTTGAAAATTGGCAAATTTATAGAGTTTTTGCAGACGGGGAATACCCTCGTATTCTAAGAGATTCCAATCGGGAATTTTAGCCTGTAAAGCGGTAATTTCTTCGGCAGTGATAGGAGAAGAACCCGATTGATAAGGTTGACATTTTTGTTGGGCAAGTTCGGTCATAGGGGTATCAATTAAGATTTTTTAAGTAAGTAGTTATAATTAAATTGAAGATAGATTTTGCCTCTGATCCCCCCTGCCCCCCTTGATAAGGGGGGTGCCGATCCCCCCTGCCCCCCTTGATAAGGGGGGTGCCGATCCCCCCTGCCCCCCTTGATAAGGGGGGTATCTGACAACTTTTAACACCTACCTACTTACCTTTATTATAGAGGAAAATCCCCCAGAGAAATTTTTTATTCTTCCTCTGACTCTGGAGAACTCACCCAAGGGGTAGAAGATTCGGCAGCTTTCGGGAAAGAAAAAGATTTTTTCGGAGGAGAAGGCAATAATTCCAATTGTCGATTACTGGTTTTATAGCTAGTTTTATTTTTCTGCTCTCCCCGTCGTCGTTGGGAGGTTTTTTCCTCCGTGGTATTTTCGGCTATCACTTCATACAAAATCGCCCGTTTATCCTCTTGTTGGCCTTTTCTTAACACCCGTCCTAAACGCTGAATATATTCCCTAGTGGAACCAGTTCCCGATAAAATAATCGCGATGCGCGCTTCCGGCACATCAACCCCTTCATTGAGAACATGGGAAGTCACCAGAATTTTGTATTCTCCCTGACGAAAACGGGTCAGGATTTCATGGCGTTCTTTCACGGGAGTTTGATGGGTTATGGCAGGTATTAAAAAGCTCTCGGAAATGCGGTAAACTGTGGCATTATCGTTGGTAAAAATTAAAATTGGTTCTGGATAGTGTTCACAGATTAACTCGGCTAAAACCCGCAATTTTCCCTGGGTTCCAGAGGATATTTCCTTCGACTCCCGGTGCGCTAACATCGCCCGGCGCCCTTCGCTACTTCTGGCACTAATCATGACAAAATTTTGCCAACCATCTAAACCAGACAAACTGAGATTATTTCTTCTTAAAAAATCATTGCGAATTTTAATTGCTTCTTGATATTTTTCCTGTTCTTTTGCAGATAGTTTCACTTTAATTTGAATTATTTCATGATCGGCTAGGGCTTTTCCTGACAAGTCTTGGGGACTTTTTTGATAAACAATTGCACCAATAAGATAATCTAAATCTTGATGACTACCATCACCGCGATCCGGTGTTGCTGTTAAACCTAAACGATAGGGAGCGATCGAATCTTCCGCTATTTTCCGAAAGAAATCCGATGGTAAATGATGACATTCATCAAAAATCAAAAAAGCGTAACGATTGCCAAGAGTTTCTGAATAAATTGCCGCACTTTGATAGGTGGCGATTAAAATAGCACTATTATCCTTAGAACCTCCCCCTAATAATCCCACCTCGGCATCGGGAAAAGCCGCCAACATCTGGGCATACCACTGGTGCATTAAATCAATAGTCGGCACGATAATTAAGGTACTGCGGGGAGTCGATTGTAGAGCTAATTGGGCAAGATAGGTTTTACCGGCAGCGGTGGGAAGGACAATGACACCCCTTCTCTGGGATTTTTTCCAAGCGATTAACGCTTCCGTTTGGTGGGGGTAGGGTTCCCGTTCAAAACTGGCAATTAATTCTAAATTGTTGAAAGCTTTTGCTTCATCTTGGAAGTTAATGCCCTCCTCCTGTAGAGTTTCCACGAGAGGACGATAATGAATGGCCAAAATGCGAAATCTTTCGATACGATCATCCCAAGTGGCAAAATCTAGCCATTTTTTCCCTTTTGGTGGTGGATGGAGAATTAAGGTTCCTCGCTCATATTTGAGGGTGGGTAAGCGCATTTTTCAGTTATCAGTAAACAGTAAACAGTTATCAGTAAACAGAACGTAGGTTGGATTGAAGCATGAAACCCAACGCCCGCTCATGTTACGCTACCGCTAACCCATCCTACAAATAATTGTGCCTCCCTACTTATCAGTAAACAGTAAACAGTAAACAGTAAACAGTATAAGTGAACTGAAAACTTACATCTGATAACTGATAACTGATAACTGATAACTGATTCAAGGCTGACGGCGGCAAGATAGCTTATCGCTAGATTATATTGATCGGGTTAAAAAAATAGAGTGTGAATTAACACACTCTCAGCATATCGAAACAGCCAAAGTTTGGCAATAGATTAAATCTTTTCGGTTAGCTTAGTCAGAACGCGATTGGAACGTTCCACAAAAGCTTGCATTCCCTCGGCATCAAATCCTTTTTGAGCGATTAAAGCTAAATCATAAACGTGCTGACAGAGCATTTTCGCTAATTGCGCCGATGGAGATTCGCCACTACCGGTAACAATACTTCCCTGACTAATCTGGATAATCTGTTGAATTAGAGGATGATTAGTATTAATCATCAGAATATGTTCTTCGGGGAAAGCCATGGCTTTTTGCTGCATCATTGCCGTCATTTCCTGTAAGCGTCGCATCGCTTCTGGAAGTAAGACAATTGCCGGGGGAGTACCTTGGGGATCATCGGATTTCAAGGCTTCAGTTTTGATATTGATGCGGGAATTATCAAGGGCTTTGGCGAAGATTTCTTTGATTAATTCAGCCCGGGTTTTATTACTACCGGGATCGATAATTTCACTAGCTTGATCCTGTTCGAGCAGCGTCGAGTCTAATTCAGAATCAACCCGGGTGAATTTCACATCAGAATATTCTCTTTCTAGGAAAGGAATAAAGTAATTAGTATCGATGAAAGAATCAAAGAAGAGGATTTCTAACCCTTGATTTTTGTAGAGTTCAACGTAGGTGGATTGGCTACGAGGATCGGTACAGTAAAAAACTCGATTTTCGTGGCGTTCTTTATGGCGTTCTAGGTAGGCTTTGAGAGTAGTATAACCTTCCTGTTCGATCGCTTCTAGGGGAGTTTTCGCCGTTGCTTCTTGCCATGCGTCACCTTCGGCGGTTTGCACTGCCACTTGTACCGGGGTTTCTGGGGGTTTGTAGGTAGTGCGATAGATTAAAATATCTTCTACCTGCTGTTTAAATTTATCCTCTTTCAAGGAACCAAATTTAATAAAAGTTCCCACATCTCCCCAACAACGAATATATTCTTTTGCGTCTTCATTGTAGAGAGATTTGAGGCGATCAGCAATTTTTTTGGCAATAAAATCGGCAATACGGCGAACGGTGCGATCTTTGGTTAAAGCACTTCGAGACACATTTAAAGGAATATCTGGACTATCGATGACTCCTCGCAAGGGTATCAGGAAATCGGGAATAATTTCCTCGCAATGATCGCTGACAAAAACCTGATTACAGAATAACTTTAATTGTCCTTTTGAGACATCCACATCCGGTCTGAGTTTGGGAAAGTAGAGAATGCCATTGAGCAAGAAAGGATAATCGGTATTCAGATGTACCCAGAGTAAAGGTTCTTCTTGGAAAGGATAGAGATAACGATAAAATTCTAGGTAGTCTTCTTTAGTCAGATTTTGAGGAGATTCTTTCCATAAAGCCCGTTGTTGATTAATCACTTCCCCATCAATTTTAATGGGAACAGGCATAAAATCCGAGTAGGTTTTGACTAACTGGCGAATGCGGGCAGGTTCTAAATATTCCCCTTCCTCATCCATTAAAGTTAGGGTGATAGTGGTGCCGATTTGGCTGCGGGAAGAATCGGTTAGTTCAAACTCTGGAGAACCATCACAAGACCAATGGACAGGGGTAGCACCTTCCTGATAGGAAAGAGTATCAATTTCTACCTTTTTAGCCACCATAAAAGCCGAGTAAAAACCTAGGCCAAAATGACCGATTAAATCGTTGGCTGATTTTTGGTATTTATTGATAAATTCTTCCGCACTAGAAAAGGCAACTTGGTTAATATATTTCTTGATTTCTTCCGCCGTCATCCCGATACCGTTATCGGTAATTGATAGGGTACGATTTTCTTTATCGATGGCGAGATTAATTTCTGGTTCGGGGACTTCTCCTCTCGCTTCTCCTGCTAAGGAAGCCATTTTTAATTTCGAGATGGCATCAACACTATTAGATATCAATTCCCGCAGAAAAATTTCATGGTCAGTGTAGAGAGATTTTTTGATAATAGGGAAGATATTCTCGGTATGAATCGTGATATTACCTTTTTCGAGTACCGTCATACGTTCAATCACTAAGGGTTTGACTATTCTAACTTTTTTATTTTGCTCGATAATGGCACCATTGATCACAGAGCGATTGCCCAACTTCTTCTAGGGGGATAACCGTACCGATAAAGGCATTTAACGGCAGCGGGGCGATTTCTAGAACTCGCTCGCAAAAATCGGGGTTAATTGCCAGATTATCGGGGTTATTGATGACTTTGTGACTTTTGCAAGCGGTTGGTTGAGATTTGCTGATTGAGGGGGAATTGCAGTAGCTCTACTGTTCACTTTGCAGATATCCCTCGATCAAAATATCGGGATTGAGATAATTAACCGTGACATTTTCTAGCTGTAAAGCTTGACTCATTAACTGGAATCCTAAATCACCCACGGCAGTGGGTGCCTGGATTCCCCCGATGATTTTGGGCGCAATAAAAGCGATAATTTTTTGTACCATGCCCTCAGCGATCGCCGCTGCACTTAAACCGCCGCCGCACTCCCACAAAACCTGACAAAATCCCCTCTGATAAAGATTTTCCATCACTAAAGTGGGTGTCACCTCGGTTAGTTCGATCACTTCCACGCCTTTTGTTAATAATTGTTGCTGAAGCTTGACATTAGCATCAATTTGTGTATAAACAAGCGTGGGAAATTGACTGGTATCCCAAAGATGGGCGGAGGAGGGTAAATCGAGCGATCGAGTCATGACCACGCGCAGGGGATTATGATCGGAGAGGCCGTGAGTGGTTAGGTGGGGATTATCTTGACGGACAGTGCTACCGCCGACGATAATCGCATCACAGGCCGATCGCAGTTGATGGACTATTTGGCGAGAAGCGGGGCTAGTAATCCAAGTGCTATGACCGCTAGTGGCGGCAATTTTGCCATCGAGAGTCATGGCATATTTGAGGATACCGAAGGGTTTTTTAGCGGTGATGCGATGGATAAAACCCTGATTGAGTTGACGACATTCGGACTCCTCCACTCCCACCAGCGTCTCGATACCTGCCGATTCTAATCTTTGAATGCCTTTCCCCGCCACCAAGGGATTAGGATCGATCATCCCCACCACCACTTTTTTAATGCCTGCTTGCACAATTGCCTCGCTACAGGGTGGAGTACGTCCATAGTGGTTACAGGGTTCGAGATTGACGTATAAAGTGGCACCACGGGCTTTTTCTGCCGCCTGTCTCAGGGCGAAAACTTCTGCATGGGGTTGTCCGGCCCCCGGGTGAAAACCTTCGCCGATAATTATACCCTCGTGAACGATCACAGAACCCACCAAAGGATTAGGAGAAGTCCGCCCCAAGGCTTGCCTAGCAAGGGTTAGACATCTTTGCATCATTGTGCGATCGAATTCCGTTGCTCGGGCCATGGTTTATTTCTCCAAAGGAGGGGAGACTTTATCAGTGATCAGTAATCAGTAATCAGTAATCAGTGATCAGTGGGAAGCTTTTTTCAGTGTTGCCAAAGGCACGGCGTAGCCGTCCAGTAAACAGTAATCAGTGAACTGAAAACTCACATCTGATAACTGATAACTTATCTACTATTGTTATTTAAAAGTGAAACGTATCAGAGGATACAGAAATCTCAAATAAAAAAAAACAAAGATCAAAAAACATTGACTACTCACACCTCAAGATAAATCCCTAGCTGTTTGGTCTTCTGAAATGATTGACCTCTGTTCCTAGGATTTAGCGGTTGAACGGACATAATTGCTCGGTAATTATTTTCAACAGTAATGAATCGACCTACTAACTCAAAAAAGTAAATGAATTAACGATGAAACGAATTGCTCGAAAATCTGGGGAACTTGTCGGTTTGTTACCGAAAATTAACCCTGTCTGGTTAGCCTGTGTTCCCTTGTCCGCGATTATTTTTGTGGTTTGGAACGCGGCCGTACACGCCCAGGATGCGAAACCCCTAACCCCCGAAGATGTCCAAAACGCCCTCAATACAATCTGGGTTTTAATTGCCGCCATCCTCGTGATCTTTATGAACGCGGGTTTTGCGATGCTAGAAACGGGATTCTGTCGCCAGAAAAACGCCGTTAACGTTCTCGCCAAAAACCTGATCGTTTTCGCCCTCTCCACCATATCATTTTGGGCGATCGGTTTCTCCCTGATGTTCGGGTCTGTCAGTAACGAATTTTTCGGTACAGGAGGCTGGTTCCTTAGCAGTAGCGATCCTGCCACCTACGCCATGCCTGCCTCTTTGCCCACCTCGGTGTTCTTCCTGTTCCAAGTCGCTTTCGCGGGAACGGCGGCAACCATTGTATCTGGGGCGGTGGCAGAACGGATTAAATTCGTCGATTTCCTCGTTTTTAGCTTAATTATCGTCGGTATCATGTACCCGATCACCGGTCACTGGGTTTGGGGTGGCGGTTGGTTAGCCGACCTTGGTTTTAAAGACTTCGCTGGTTCGACGGTGGTCCACTCGGTGGGTGGTTGGTCTGCTTTAACCGGGGCGGCAATTCTCGGCCCGAGAATGGGTAAATACATCAACGGTCGCACCAGTGCCTTACCCGGCCATAACATGAGTATCGCGACCTTGGGTTGTTTAATTCTCTGGATTGGCTGGTTCGGTTTTAACCCCGGCTCTACTTTGGCAGTTAATGAAACTGTACCCTATATCGCTGTCACCACTAACCTCGCCGGGGCTGCAGGTGGCATTGCCGCTACCTTTACCGCTTGGGCGAAAGATGGTAAACCCGACCTTTCGATGATTATTAACGGTATTCTCGCCGGTTTAGTAGCCGTTACTGCCGGTTGTGATGGTGTATCCTATTGGTCGGCGGCAATCATCGGTTTAATTGCCGGTGTAGTCGTGGTTTACTCGGTGTCTTTCTTCGATAACCTGAAAATTGATGACCCGGTGGGTGCAACTTCCGTTCACCTCGTCTGTGGTGTGTTTGGAACTTTAGCCGTCGGTATCTTCAACAAAGATGCGGGTTTAATCACCGGTCAATTCCAACTGTTTATTAACCAAATTATCGGAATTGTGGCAGTGGGAGCATTTACCCTGATTGTTAGTGGTATTGTTTGGACAATCCTTAAGGCTACCCTCGGTATTCGTGTTACTCCCGAAGAAGAAATGGAAGGTTTGGATGTGGGTGAACACGGAATGGAAGCCTATAGCGGTTTCGTCAAGGAGTCCGATATCGTTACTGGTGGCTATTATGCTTCCAGTGTTGACATGGAAACGCCCAGCAGTCGTTAGGGTGAACCTTGTAAAGATAGATTAATTAGATCCCCGACAAAGTTAAAGAGAAAAGGAAGAAGGCCTCGCCCCGATGCGATCGGTGGCTATAATTAGCTTCTAAACCTTTTCTCTTTCGGTTTTTTGTCTCTTTCCAGACAGAAAAAATTAATCTTGCTACTAGGCACCAACCGTCAATGAAAAAGATCGTAGGAATAACCATGCTTTTGCTGGGACTGGGATTCAATTTCGGAGTTGCCCCGGTTTTTGCGGAAACCGTCGCCGCCGCTCCCCCCAATCCGATTAGTGCTGGAGATACAGCTTGGATGCTGATCTCCTCAGCTTTAGTTTTATTAATGACCCCCGGACTGGCTTTTTTTTATGGGGGTTTAGTACGTTCGCGTAACGTCCTCAACACCATGATGATGAGTTTGGTAGCCATGGGCGTAATTGGTGTAACTTGGGTGCTTTGGGGTTATAGTCTCGCTTTTGATGTCACCCCGGGTAAAAGTGGTTTTGGTGAAGGGATTGAAGCTTTTATCGGTGGTCTGGATTGGATTTTTCTCAACGGAGTCACCGCCGCCGCACCTGACAATATCGGTTATGCACCCACCGTTCCCCATCAAGTGTTTATGGTCTATCAGATGATGTTCGCCATCATCACCCCGGCTTTAATTTCAGGGGCGATCGTGGAACGGGTCAACTTTAAGGCCTATTTTTGGTTTTTACTGCTTTGGTCCACCTTTATCTATTCTCCCCTAGCTCACTGGGTTTGGGGTAAGGGTTGGTTGGCAGCCACTGGGGCGCTGGATTTCGCCGGTGGAACCGTTGTTCACATTAGTTCTGGGATTTCCGCACTGGTGGCCGCTTGGGTAATTGGCCCGCGGCGTAGTTTTGGAACTCAAACCTATGCACCCCATAATGTGCCGTTTGTTCTCCTCGGTATCGGTTTACTCTGGTTTGGTTGGTTTGGTTTTAATGGGGGTAGTGCGCTTTCCTCTAGTTCCCTAGCTACGACAGCCTTTGTTAATACCACGATCGCCGCTTCGGCTGGTGGTTTGACATGGATGCTGATAGAATGGATTTTACGGGCTAAACCGACAGCGATCGGTATTGCTAGCGGATTTTTGGGGGGATTAGTGGGTATTACTCCCGCTGCCGGTTTTGTTCTACCCATCGGTGCGATTCTGATTGGTTCGATCACTGCCCTTACCTGTTTTTTTGCGGTTAGTCTCCGGGCAAAATTGCGCTTTGATGACTCTTTGGATACCTATCCTGTCCATGGTGTGGGTGGGACAATAGGGGCGCTGCTTACGGGGGTTTTTGCCACTAAATCGGTTAATTCCTTGGGTAATGACGGTTTACTATTTGGCAACCCCGGCTTAGTCTGGACGCAATTTGTTGGCGTTGCCGCTACTTATATCTTTGCTGCCGTGGGTACTTTTGTTATCCTGAAAGTTCTCAGTCTATTTATGGAGCTGCGGGTTAAACCGAATACGGAAGCGGAAGGGTTAGATGTGCCTCAACACGGAGAGGAAGCCTACGGACAGGAATTCGAGTTTGGTAGCAGCTTTTCCTACCAAGAAAATCCTCCTAGCACAAATCCTCGAGAAAATTATTAGCGATTCAATCGGCTATCAGTCCGGCCAACAGAGGCGAAATTTCGTCTCTGTGAAACTGGGCTAAAAAATTCCGTTTTTGGTCGTCTTGTCTCTGTCACCGGGGATTGTGATCCTGTCCGTCGCTGGCAAAGAATGCTCGATCGTTATTGTGCGAAGATTCTCCGAGACGGAGAAACTCTCTGCCAAGGCTTAATAATTGGCGATCGCTAAGGCGGATCAAGTTTGATCCAGATGGGCAAAACAGCAAAAAATTACCGATTCCTACTGACAAGAATCAAGAAATTTGTAAGCCAGCTAACTCAGCAATTGTATAGGTGGGTCTGCCTTTAACTTCCTCGTAAATTCTGCCGATATATTCTCCTAGTATTCCGATGCTAATTAGCTGTACAGAACCCAGAAAAAATATAGCGATCATAATCGTGGCAAAACCCGTGATCGGTGAGTCGGGTTGCTGTAAACGCCAATATAATACTAACAGAGCCATAATCAAAGATATCAGGGCAGAAAATAATCCTAGATAGGTGGCAAAACGTAAGGGGACACGGGAAAAAGATACTAGGCTATTAATAGCTAAAGATAATGATTTGCTAAAGGTATATTTTACTTCCCCGGCAAAGCGCGCATCCCGCTCAAATTTAACCGCAGTTTGTGGAAAGCCAATCCAAGCGCGCAACCCACGAATATAACGATTTCTTTCCGGGAGAGAATTTAATAGATATACCACCTGACGATCCATTAAACAAAAGTCTCCTGTATCGGCGGGAATATCCACATCAGCTAGTCTTTTAAGCAAACGATAAAAGAGATATGCCGTCAGTTTTTTAAACCAACTTTCTTGTTTTCTTTTGGTTCTTTGGGCATAAACTACTTGATAACCCTCTTGCCATTTTTCAATCATTTGGGGAATTAATTCGGGTTTGCTTAATAATGGTAAAACCCTTTTAAAATAAAGCTTTTGACCTGTTAAAGTCCGATGTTAGTGCAAGAAAATAGGATTGGGACGTTCAAAAACCTTGCATTATCCTTCTTGTAGTACATCTCTTGGTACAAAAAACAAGGGCAACAAAGCCTAAAACGACCGACTCCTGACGACCGGCTACTGACTCCTACCCCCAGGAAAAACTTTTTCAGCAGACCCTAATTCGGGCGGATCTTGCAGGTCAGCATCCAAAACAATAATTACTTGTCCTCGGCAAAAATTAAGTCCAGCAGTTACCGCCGCTTGATGACCAAAATTGCGGGCGAAACTGATATAACATACTCGTGAATCAGCTTTGTGCAGTTCTCGCAGCAGTTTTAAGGAACTATCTTTACTACCATCATTTACTAGAATTAATTCTACCGCCCCATCTAAATTATTCATGATGGCACTCACCCGGCGATACAGTTCGGCAATAGTTTCTTCCTCGTTATAGATGGGGACAATCAGGGAATATTTTAGCATTTGCATAATAATATTTGACCAGTAATTGATTGAAAAAAAATCGATTTAATCCCAGTTTTTTCCTCCTGTGTTTAATAATTATCTTAGGTTCAAGATTCTGACAGGAGTATAATTTTGTCAAAGTGAAAACCCGATTAGCCAACGATTTACCTCCTTTCTTCCGGCTCCTAACTCAGAGAATTCTGCCGTCAATCTCTTTACTTAGCCAAGGAACTCCTCGATCGCCTGTCCCGTCTCTTTTGGTGCTTCTTCTGGTAAAAAATGACCGCTGGCGATCGCCTGTCCCGTGACTTGATTAGCTAGCTGCTGCCAAAGAGCGATCACATCGTATTGACGTGCAATGAAACCTTTTTCTCCCCAAAGAACCAAGAGGGGAGAGGAAATTTTCCGGTCTAAATCCTGACGATCATGCTCTAAATCGATGGTAGCGGCAGCCCGATAATCGGCACAAGTGGCGGTTATCGTGCTTAAATCTCGAAAACAACGCCGATATTCCCCCAAAGCTTCCTCTGTAAAAGCGCTAAAATCTCGACCCCAACTTTGCAAGCAATGTTGCAGATAATAATCGGGATTAGCGGCGATCAGGGTTTCGGGAAAAGGGGAAGGCTGAATCAAGAAAAACCAATGATAGTAGGCAGTGGCAAAAGTTTGCTCAGTCGCCTCATACATCGCCAGCGTTGGGGCTATATCGAGTAAAACGAGTTTTTTTACCTTTTCGGGAAAATCAAGGGCGAGACGGTGGGAAACTCGCGCCCCTCGATCGTGGCCGATTAGATAAAACTCCTGATAACCCAATTTTTCCATCAGCAATACCTGATCGAGGGCCATGACTCGCTTGCAGTAATTGCTAGAATCCTCTAGGGGTAAGGGTTTATCGCTATCCCCGTAGCCGCGCAGATCCGTGGCGATCACCGTAAAATTAGCCGCTAATCGGGGGGCGATTTTATGCCACATTTGATGGGTTTGGGGATAACCATGGAGCAAAAGCAGCGGAAAACCGCGCCCACCTTTGACACCATTGATAGTAATGCCATTAACTTCTAGCTGAAATTTCCGAAAATTTGTCAGCATTTTTGCCTCCTGTCACTTTGGGGAAAGATAATTGCATCATCTGGCAAAAGTGACCCAATCAGTAAAGTTTTTTCACTATAGCCGCTCAAGCCGCTGCTTTTCTGGTAGATTAAAACCATTGGGTTGCTCAAAAATCAACGAGTTAAGCAGTAATTTGATTATGATCTCGATTATCTATTCCGATGAATTTCTCGATCACGATACAGGTATTTACCATCCCGAACAAGCGGCGCGTTTAACGGCAATTGTCGAGGCTTTAAAACAAACAGAATGGCAGTCAAAATTAACATGGCATTTACCGACACCGATCGAAATTCGTGACGAAGTAATCCCTTTGATTAAACAAGTTCATAATCAAGATTATGTTGATAGATTGCGGCGAATTTGTCAACAGGGCGGAGGAAGATTGGATGCTGATACTCCCGTTTCTGCGCGTAGTTACGATGTGGCGTTACTAGCGGTTAGTGGCTGGTTAGATGGAGTTGATCGAGTCTTATCTACTGGCGATCCTGCCTTTATTTTAGCCCGTCCCCCCGGACATCATGCCACTTCTAATTATGGCATGGGTTTCTGTCTGTTTTCTAATGCTGCTATTGCCGCTTATTATGCTTTGGAAAACAAAAGAGTGCAAAAAGTAGCGATTCTCGATTGGGACGTACATCACGGCAATGGCACCCAGGATATAGTCGAAAATCATCCCCAGATTGCCTATTGTTCCCTTCATCAATTCCCCTTTTATCCCGGCACGGGAGAAGCGAGAGAAAAAGGGGAGTTTAATAATGTTTTAAATATTCCCTTATCGGCGGGAAGTACGATTAAAGATTATCAAGAACATTTTGAGGGGCAAGTCATACCTTTTCTGAAAAATTTTCAACCGGATTTAGTGATTGTTAGTGCTGGATATGATGCCAATCAAGCGGATCCTCTGGCGGGAATTTGTTTACACCCACAAGATTATGGAATTTTAACCAAATACCTCTTAACTCTCAATAAACCGCTGCTTTTCGGCTTAGAAGGTGGTTATGATTTAGAAACTTTAGCGGCTTCCGTCGTCGCCACCTTAGAAGCTTTGCTCTGATCCTATTCCGGGTAATCGTTACATTTCTTTAAAAAGATTGGTAACAAAGCGATCTAATGCGGTAAGGTAAACGATCGATAGAAAAAAACCCTTGACCTAGTTGCCTTTTAAGATTATGAACTCCCTTGCGCCACACCTAAAAGCCAAAGCCCTCAAGCCCAATAGTCGTCGTCCTGCCAAAGAATTGTGTAGCGAGTGCGGACTTTGTGACACTTATTATATTCACTATGTTAAAGAAGCTTGTGCTTTTCTCAATCAACAAATCGCTGATTTAGAAGCAGCAGCACACGGCAAAAGTCGCGACTTAAATCAGGAAAATGATCTCTATTTTGGTGTTCATCAAGAGATGATGGCTGCCAAGAAAAAACAAGCTATCCCTGGGGCGCAATGGACAGGAATCGTCAGCACAATTGCCTGTGAAATGCTCAATCGTGGTTTAGTAGAAGGGGTGGTTTGTGTGCAGAATACCGCCGAGGATCGCTTTCAACCGCAGCCGATTCTCGCTCGTACCACGGAAGAAATTCTCGCCGCTAAAGTCAATAAACCGACTCTTTCTCCCAATTTATCAGTCCTAGAAGAAATTGAAAAATCGGGCATGAAACGGTTATTAGTTATCGGAGTTGGTTGTCAAATTCAAGCCCTAAGAGCAGTAGAAAAAAAATTAGGCTTGGAAAAGTTATATGTCTTAGGAACTCCCTGCGTCGATAATGTCACCCGCTCAGGACTGCAAAAGTTTCTAGAAACTACCAGTCGTTCCCCAGAAACTGTGGTTCACTACGAATTTATGCAGGATTTTAGGGTACACTTTAAACACGAAGATGGCTCGATGGAAATGGTTCCTTTTTTTGGCTTAAAAACTAATAAATTAAAGGATGTTTTTGCCCCTTCCTGTATGACTTGTTTTGATTATGTTAACTCCCTTGCTGATTTAGTTGTGGGCTATATGGGCGCACCTTTTGGCTGGCAATGGATTATGGTTCGTAATGATACGGGCAAGGAAATGTTAGAGTTAGTTAAAGATCAATTAGACACCCAAGATGTTATGTCTAGTGGTGATAGAAAACAGGCGGTACAAAATAGCATTCCTGCCTATGATAAAGGTGTAACCTTGCCGATGTGGGCGGCAAAAATGATGGGAGTAGTAATTGAAAAAATCGGGCCTAAAGGGTTAGAATATGCTCGCTTTTCTATCGATTCTCACTTTACCCGTAATTACCTTTATGTTAAACGTAATTATCCTGAAAAATTAGCGGCTCATGTTCCTGAATATGCTAAAAAGATTGTGGAACAGTATAAATTGCCCGATTAATTAGGGTATGCTGAAAAAGTAGGGGCGCAACATTCGGATAGGAAATCTACGGTTTCAGCCATAGGTTATCCCCCGAATGTTCACCCCTTCTTCGACAATCTCTTATCAGTTATCAGTTATCAGTTATCAGTTATCAGTTATCAGCTATCAGTTATCAGTGATTAATTCAATCATAGTCGATGATAGGTGATGCGTTACGACTAAATCTGGATGTTGTCAAATTTTCTCTTGACAAAGGCGACTTGACATGATACTATATTCATAATGGAAAATCCTTGCGCCTACAGACCCTATTTTCAAGTCTCAATAATCGCCAATAAAAGCTTAGATAGCGATAATTTTTTTAAGGATTGAGAACCATGAACCATCAAAGAGAGTTTTATGTTGTCATTGAACGAGATGAGGATGGATATTATGTTGGGGAAGTTCCTCAACTTCGGGGTTGTTACAGTCAAGGGGAAACGATTGATGAATTGATGAAGAATATCAGGGAAGTGATTGAACTTTGCTTGGAAGATGACAATCCTGAAGATGTGTCGAAGTTTGTTGGAATTGAAAAGGTGTCTATCTGATGCCAAAATTACCGATATTAACCGGTGATGAAGTTATCAAAGCTTTAACGAGAATAGGGTTTCAATCTATCCGACAAAAAGGAAGTCATCTGCGCTTAAAACATGAAGATGGAAGAGTTGTCACCGTACCGGTTCATCGGGGGAAAACTGTCGGGAAAGGATTACTCCTAAAAATTTTACGCGATGCTGAACTGACACAAGAAGAATTTATTCGTCTGCTGTAATTCCCATCTTGATTTAAGCTTCATGTCCCCGTTTTTCTGGATGTTGTCAAATTTTCTCTTGACAAAGGCGACTTGACATGATGCTATATATATAATGGAAAATCCGTGCGCTTGCAAACCCTAGTTTTCAAGAATTTTCAAGGTCTAGTTTATTCGCCATAATGAGTTTTAGCACGATGAATATAGATTAACTTCTGTTCATCATCAGTCTAAACTTTGATTGGAATGATTGAATGAATACTATGATTGTGTTGTATGCTGACTTCATAAACCATTAATCAATGTCTCCCAAGACTTCCTCGAAAGAATAGGTTTCATTTTCATTAATTTGCTGTAGAGATAGTTGTAAGCTTTCTCTTAAATCGGGAATAGAGAGTAATTCGATAGTTTCTTGTAAACTTTCATAGTTTTTTTGGGAAATCAAAATTACAGAGTCCTCCTGATTCTCAATGGCATAAATTTTGTTATCTTCCGTAACCGATTTAACGAGACTTGGTAAATCGGTTTGAGCATCGGCGATTTTAATTTTTTTGATCATAATTAATCCTTTTTTTGATGATGAAATAATAAAAATTATTGTAGGGATTTAACAATCTCACCTAATCACAGTCCAGACAGCATCCTCCTATAATTATCCATCATTGTAGTCATCAGTGATTAATTCAATCATAGTCGATGATTAGGTGGTGCGTTACTGGACTAGGTAATAGGTGTAGGGGTAATTCATGAATTACCCTTACAATAACGTTTTTCTGGATGTTGTTAAATTTTCTCTTGACAAAGGCGACTTGACATGATACTATATTCATAATGGAAAATCTGTGCGCCTACAGACCCTCTTTTCCAAAGCATTCAAACTCTATCTTAATTCTACTTGCCAGAGTTGGGACAACATAGTTTTATATTCTCCATAATCGTTTGAGTATGGGGATGATTTTCCCCTAATCTTTCCCTGAAAATATTAATCGTTTCTAGATAGAGAGGTTCCGCTTCTGTGTACCTAACTTGGGAGTAGTACAAGTGTGCTAAATTGTTGAGGGAAGTTGCCACATGGGGATGATTGTCTCCTAGTAGTTGTTGTCTCAATTCTAATGTAACTCTATATTTTGAAATAAAATGAAAAATCCTTCTTGCGTAAAATGCTTATCGTGGGTAAGAATTTCATTTATATTCATTTGGCGCATTGTTTGCATGGATATACAATCTGTTAAGCTGTAATCTTTATCTGGACGATTTTGATATAAATCTAATCCTGATTGGAACGTCTGATGAGTTTGAGGTATAACTAAGATTTGGGGATTATTTTGTAAGCCTCTAATAACTTGTAAGGTTTTTCGTCTAACTGACATTCCATAAGCAGATAGATTGTTGAAAACTTCAATAAAGACTTCATCGGTTGTCACTATTGTTACCTGCTGGAGTTTCCTTGTCATTTCTATAGCTTTCTCATGCCAATCATCACGATTGTTAATGAGAGCAACCCAATAAAATGTGTCTGCAAAGATGGTTTTCATTGCTATGATACTATAAACTTTAGTTTCGGCTTTGCTTAGGATTTGGGAACTCCATAAAGATAATGATCATGTTGATTAGCAAGATCTATAGGCAACTTTTCTAAGTCGTCATTGTCTAATGGCATCTCTTCCAGAAGCTTTAATATTGCCTCCCCTACATTACTTTCAGATTTAGCATAACTAGCTTGTGCTGAAAGGAGGAAGTTCAAAGTTTCTTCTATTAAAGAATCCGGTGCTTGTTCAATCTCTTGCAATAGTCTCTCTTTAGTGTTCATGGTTTTATTCCTTGCTAATCAGTTATCAGTTATGGCTCTCTTGGATTTGGTGGGTAAAATGTATTCTAAGATACAGTCCTACTGGCGAGGGAATGGAAGGAACCACAAAGGCACAAAGGACACAAAGATCGATTATGTTGTAGGTTAAGCTTATCGCACAGAGTCTGGAAGATTCCTATAATAAGTCTAAGCTGTGATTTGAATGATTGAGTGAATACTATGATTGTGTTGTATTTGGCAAGTCTTTATCAATGATCAATTATAGTCTATCCCATAATCGCATCAATCATAGTTTAGACTCTTTACCTAATAAAGCGACGCACTAGCCACCGAGTGAGCATCCATAGCAAATAAAACGGCATCCATAGAATAACTATAGGAGTAACGATAATCCACTGCATCCATAGAATAACTATAGGAGTAACGATAATCCACTGCCACCAAGTTAAAGAAGTAGGTTTTTGCTGTTGTCGCAGCCTTTGTAAATTATTACGACAGGTTTTTGTATTAGGATGATTGTCTCCTAAGAGTCGTTTTAACAAATCTAAAGCTTCTAGAAAGAGAGGTTCCGCTTCTGTGTACCTGCCTTGGGAATCGTACAATCCTGCTAAATTGTTGAGGGAAGTTGCCACATCGGGATGATTGTCTCCTAAGAGTCGTTTATACAAATCTAAAGCTTCTAGAAGGAGAGGTTCCGCTTCTTTGTACCTGCCTTGGAAATGGTACAATGCTGCTAAATTGTTGAGGGAAGTTGCCACATCGGGATGATTGTCTCCTAAGAGTCGTTTACACAAATCTAAAGCTTCTAGATAGAGAGGTTCTGCTTCTGTGTACCTGCCTTGGGATTTGTACAATGCTGCTAAATTGTTGAGGGAAAGTGCC
>NZ_JASJFB010000877.1:0-1457 GCF_030065455.1 Microcystis sp. M53602_WE12
AGGAGTCTGGGGGTGATTATTTTGAGGCAGAAAGACTCCATCGAGACGAAAAGAAAGTTGTTTGACTTCCACTGAGTCAAAGCGGTAGTTATTCGCTTCGGTGATAGGAAGTTGAATTAATTCAAAGAAGATAGAGGGGAATGATTGAAAGAGTTGATAAAAAATCGTGTCAGTTTTCATGCTTTTATTTTATAGCACTACGCGCTAAGATTAGGACGTTTTGCTCACCCCTAACGCCCCTTAATAAAGGGGGGAATAAGGACCGACTTTAACCCCTAAAATAGCTCAATCTTAATCATTACTGATTAATTTAAGATGTTTCCTTGGCGAACCCTTCCAGTCTCTCCCTGATGGGCTTTTTTCCGGATTCATCAATAAAAAACGGAGAATACTTGACAAATTCGGGGGGGGGGTAGAATGAGGCTGCTTATTGCTGTTAAGCAATGATTTATGGGGTATAACGAGCAGTTTTTCCCCATTCTTAGCCATGAAATTAACTTGTCAATCAATCAAAAATGACTAATCAACTGCTAAAAGCCCTTTGCCTTCCGGCGGTGACTTGTGCCGTTTTCACTGCCATTCCCGCCCATGCCGCCATTTTTACCGCTACCTATACGGATACTGTTGCATCACCCGGATTTCTACCCCTTGTCGATAACGTTAATGTCGGTGATACTGCGGTTATTACCTATCAGCTTGACAATGGGGGAACTTCCCTGTTGAGCCAAACATGGAATGCCACTGACATTGTGACTGTCACCTTCAACTTTGGTAATGGAGCCCACGTTACCACCTTTAATCCTAATGGGGGTGATGGGTTGGATGGTACTACAGGAAGCTTTGTCACCAATGCCTCAGGACAGTTAACGGCTGTTCCTTTTGATTGGTCTGATTTCAATAATGTCAATGTCGTCTCAACCAATTCTACACAAACACCTATAGAATGGTACGTGAATGGGTTCAATGGCGTTTACTATACTGACCCAAATTATTATTACGAGGTCAATTTGACCAATGTAGAAGGTAACATCGATCCTGCTAACTGGACTATTCAACCTGCCCAGATACAGACAACCCCCGAACCAGGCACCCTTTTAGGCTTATTAGCGGTGGGTTCTCTGGGTGTATTGGCTTGCAAACGGCAATAAATGACCAATTCTATGGTAAGGAAGGTTTAAAAGCCTTCCTTTTTGGTTAGGGAAAAAGGCACTCTCGCCTATTGAATTTTGGGACATAATGGATAAGTAGCTAGACACAATTAATTACACATATCTAATACTAAGTAGGGTCTGCTGAAAAAGTACGGGCGAAGCATTCGGATAGAAAATCTACGGTTTCACCGATAGGTTATTGCCCGAATGCTTCGCCCCTACAGAACGCGGGCCGATGAAGACGCAAGGTTTTGAACGACGATTCTCTCAAAATCTTGCACCTGTTTCGGAAGAAAAGCCCCAAAA
>NZ_JASJFB010000154.1:0-7144 GCF_030065455.1 Microcystis sp. M53602_WE12
CCCACACCCCACACCCCACACCCCACACCCCACACCCCACACCCCACACCCTACACCCCACACCCCACACCCTACACCCTACACCCCACACCCTACACCCCACACCCCACTTCCCCACTTCTCACTCTATTTTAATTTGATTGCCATAATTGCCAAGCTTTAACGAGATTTCCCCCCATCAAGGCAGCCACTGCATTTAAAGTCTTAATTTCCTCACTATCGGGATTTAATTGTCTAGCTTTATCTAAGACTTTTTGGGCTGCTTGCGGTTGCCAATCGTAGAGATAAATAAAACCCTGATAAGCATAATGATAGGGATTATGGGGGTCAATTTTAATCATTTCCTCCGTGGCTTTTATTGCCCCTGCCACATCCTGTTGTAGTACCTTAGAAATTGCTAATCCGTAGGCTAAAGATAATTTATCGGGGGGGTTTTGTTGCTGTAAACGATAGGAAAAAGCCTTGTCTGCTTGCAGCACATAATCCTGAATCGAATCGTATTGATTGATACGATTAGTTAACTCAAAAATTGGCTCAATACCCGTTAATCCTTGACCAATATTAGCAGACTTTAAGCGCAATTGGGTCACTAAATCTAATTGGGGCGTTGCTAACTTGGGAACTTGAGGATCGATGGTAATTTGAGCATTAGTTTTAATTGGATAGGTTTCGCCAGTTTCCCGATTGAGATAGACAGCAGATAAGCGATAAACTCCGGGGGTTGCTGCCGACTGCATGGCGGTTTTTTCAGTGACTTCAAAACCTTTTTGTTGCTCTTCTGGAGTTAATTTTTCTGCCATTAATCCCCCCATAGCTATACCGTGATCGTGCATCCAATAATCCTTACCGTCCACTTCTTGCCAGGTTAAAATTACTATCCCTGACTTTAATTGTTGCCAGTCTCCTGCCCATTTATAAACCACGGGAATGGGTTGATTAGGAGAAGCTTTTTCGGCAAGGGTAATCTCTCTTAATTCCACCCGTTTTGGCGCATTTTCAAGGGGGTTAACCGTGACGGAAGGATATATTTTTCGGTGTAGGGACAGGGTACTATCATCCGGTAGCTGCCAAGTTTTTTCCACTTGGAAATCTGGTCCAGTGGCGACTCGATTAACAATTTTTTTCTGGACATCGGGGACGGAACCCTGTTCACCAGTTTTAGTTAAAAACCAATCTAAAGAATTGACATCCTTTTCGATATCTTCTTCCCGAACTCCCACCTGTCTGCCGGCAACCTGGGAATTATGTTTACCACCGTAGAAAGAGAAAGTATGTTGATTTAATTCGGGGGTGGAAGGTAAAACCCCTAGAGTGCTGCGAAGATAGGGAGAATCGGCTAGAATCTCTTTAACTACTTCTTCCTGTTGCCAGCCGGTTTTTAAATAGGGATGGTGTTGTAATTCGGGACTGAAAACGTTAGTAATTAGCTCTCCCCCCAAGGGAAATAAATTTAAGCTGGTGAGGATAGCGGCAATAGTTATCGTTCCCCAACGGATACCAGGGGCAAAACGACCACGCCAAGATAATAAACCAACGGATAAAATTAAGGATAAAGTCGGTAAAAGCGGCAAAATATAACGAGCATCTTTATTGATATTTAGGGATGATAATAGGTATCCCCCCAGCAGAAAAACTCCTAACCAAATCCACACAGGACGATTAACCTTATCTTCGGTTTTTCTATGACGTAAGGAGATTAATAATCCCACCACAGGAACTAATAACAATACCCAAGAAAGAAAATAGGGTAAAACTTGGGCGTAAAATGTCCAGGCATCTGGACTGGTAAGAGGCGGATCTCCCTCCAAAATCGCCGAATCTACCGTGGCACGTTTGCCCGCGGTTAACATTAATAACCAATTCGTCCGATACCAGGGAAACATTAACAATGCTGCCGTCAAAAAACTCAGCATTAATTGCGCTAGATTACCCCAACGTTTTCGCCGGAGATTTTCGCCCAATACCCACAAAATCGGTAAAAAGAGGAAAAATAGGGCGGTTTGTTTGACTAACATCCCTAAACCGCAAGAAATCCCGAAAGCGATCGCTTTTAGCCAGCCTTGACCACTAAATCGCCACCATGTCAAGCATAAGTAGGAAAACGTTACAATTGCCGCTAAGGGAAAATCTAAGAGATATTCGAGGCGATAATAGTATAAACCCGGGAGAAATTGACAGATTAAGACCGCCCAGAGTGCTACAGTCCCATTAAAGAGGATAATTCCCAATCCGTACACAGAAAAGAGCAGTAGGGCGCTATAGATAGCCATTACCCACATACCCGCATCAAGGCTAATACCAAAGAGATTAAAGAAGGGAATCGTTAAAAGATAGGTTAAAGGGGGAATTTTCGGGGACATTAGCCATAAACCGCGCCACCAATCCCCATCAAACCAGCGCGGATTTTGGAAAGCTTGGCTATAGATAATCCCACCGTTGAGATAATCGGCCTGATCCCAAGCAGGAATAGTATGATCGAGACTAAACCAGAATCTATCGACTAATATCCCCAATATCCAAATAATACTGACAATAATTAATCCCTGTCTCCCCTCTAGCGATCGCTTCAAAATGACTTCTCCCTAGTGCAACTCTCAATTATTCTGCCACGCTCTCAAGCGCCCCTGAAAAAATCGCCAGCAAGAAACACCAGACCGATCAGGGTAAAATAAAGATTTAGTGAAAAATTGTAACAGGAACTTGACAAATGCGAGTGGTGATCGTTGGTGCAGGGTTAGCGGGAATGGCAACAGCTATCGATCTGGTCGATGCGGGCTGTACAGTAGAAATCTTAGAATCTCGTCCCTTTGTCGGTGGAAAAGTCGGTAGTTGGGTAGATGCGGACGGTAATCACATCGAGATGGGCTTGCACGTCTTTTTTGGTTGTTACTATAATCTTTTTGAGTTAATGAAAAAAGTGGGCGCTTTTCAATCCCTACTGCTCAAAGAACACACCCACACTTTTATCAACGAAGGGGGAAAAATCGGCGAATTAGACTTTCGTTTCGCCGCGGGTGCGCCTTTTAACGGTTTAAAAGCCTTTTTTACCTCCTCCCAACTCTCAGCAGCCGATAAAATCTTTAATTCTCTGGCCTTAGGTACAAGTCCCATTGTCCGCGGTCTGATAGACTTTCAAGGAGCGATGAAAACGATTCGGGATCTGGACTCGATTAGCTTTGCCGATTGGTTTCGTAGCCATGGCGGTAATGAAGGCAGTTTAAAAAAAATGTGGAATCCGATCGCCTACGCGTTAGGATTTATCGATACGGAAAATATCTCGGCCCGTTGTATGCTGACGATTTTCCAATTTTTTGCCGCTAAAACCGAAGCTTCCGTCCTGCGGATGTTAGAAGGTTCCCCCCACGAATACCTGCATAAACCGATTATTAACTATCTGGAGGCCCGGGGTGCCAAAATCTCTACCCGTCGTCAGGTGCGGGAAATTCTCTATTCTGGAGAGGGCGAAAATCTGCAAGTTAATGGCATGATCGTCGCTAACGGAGAAACCACGGAAACTATCACCGCAGATGCCTATGTTTGCGCTGGTGATGTCCCCGGTATTCAGCGTCTTATTCCCCAAGATTGGCGAAAAATGCCGATTTTTGACAATATTTTCCGACTAGAAGCCGTCCCCGTCGCTACGGTACAATTGCGTTTTGACGGTTGGGTGACGGAGTTAAATGATGCCGAAAAACGCCGACAACTGCAAAAAGCGGTGGGAATTGACAATCTTTTGTACACCCACCAAGCGGATTTTTCCTGTTTTGCAGATCTTGCTCTCACCAGTCCTAGGGATTATTATCGCCCCGGAGAAGGTTCTTTATTACAGTTGGTTTTAACCCCCGGGGATCCTTTTATTAAAGCTAAAAATGAAGATATCGCCCAGCACGTTTTAGCGCAAGTCCACAAGTTATTTCCCTCCTCCCGGGAGTTAAAGATGACTTGGTTTAGTGTGGTGAAATTAGCCCAGAGTCTCTATCGGGAAGCACCTGGTATGGATGTCTATCGTCCCTCGCAAGCGACTCCTATTGCTAACTTTTTCCTGGCTGGCAGTTATACCCAACAGGATTACATTGATAGCATGGAAGGAGCCACTTTATCGGGTAAACAGGCAGCCAAAGCGATCCTACAACAGGCCGAGCGCCGGAAATCTTTAGCCACGGTTTGAGCAAACAGCCAGCAATCTCCTCCCTTGAGAAGGGATTGCCTCTAAACTTGTTTTCAGTGGCAAAAGATAACCGCTATAGCTAACTTGGCAAGTCAGCCCCTCAGGCCAAGCTATACAAAAAAGACCGATCAAGCTAGACTCGTAAAAAGATCACTCCATCTAGAAGGCTTACCCTAGACTGGAAAGAACGTCGGAAAAATCTCGTCAGAAATAGGAGTCAATCGAGTTTATGCCAGAGCTTGCTGTACCATTAGAGCTTGATTTCACCAGCGAAACCTATAAATCAGCCTATAGTCGCATTAATGCCATCGTTATTGAAGGCGAATACGAGGCCAATAGCAATTATATTCAATTAGCAGACATCCTCACCGATAACAAAGAAGAGTTACACCGTCTGGCAAAAATGGAAAACCGTCACATGAAAGGTTTTCAAGCTTGCGGCCGAAATTTGCAAATCACTCCTGATATGGATTATGCCAGAGAATTCTTTTCCTCTCTGCACGAGAACTTCCAAATTGCCTACGCAGAAGGTAAAGTTGTCACCTGTTTATTAATCCAATCTTTGATTATCGAAGCTTTCGCGATCGCTGCCTATAATATTTATATTCCTGTTGCTGATCCTTTTGCTCGTAAAATTACTGAAGGCGTAGTTAAAGACGAATATTTACATCTCAATTTTGGCGAAGAATGGCTAAAAGCGAACTTTGAAACCGCTAAAAAGGAATTAGAAGCCGCAAATCGAGCTAATCTTCCCATTGTCTGGAGAATGCTCAATCAAGTCGAGGATGATGCTCGCGTCCTCGGTATGGAAAAAGAGGCCCTCGTGGAAGACTTTATGATTAGCTACGGGGAAGCTTTAAGCAATATTGGTTTCAGCACCCGTGATATTATGCGGATGTCTGCCTACGGATTAACTGCTGTCTAAACCTTGAGCGTCGAGATTTCCTGTTTTTCCCCTGCTGCCGCTCAACACAGAGCGGCTCTTTTGTGTATTATATTTAAGAGTCTTAACGATTTCTTAGCAATATCCTAATTTTTATCTAGTGCCATCTAGTCTAACGAAAGAACAATCAATGTTTGGTCTTATAGGTCATCTTACCAGTTTAGAACACGCCCAATCGGTCGCCGACGATCTAGGTTATCCTGAATATGCTAACCAGGGATTAGATTTTTGGTGTGCTGCCCCCCCGCAAATTGTCGATGATTTTCATGTCACCAGCATCACGGGACAAACCATCACGGGTAAATACATCGAATCCTGTTTTTTACCGGAGATGTTGTCGCATCGTTGGGTAAAGTCTGCTATTCGTAAGGTGCTAAATGCCATGGCACTCGCTCAAAAAAGTGATATCAATATCACCGCACTCGGCGGTTTTTCTTCAATTATTTTCGAGGAGTTTAATCTCAAAGATAATCGACAGGTGCGGAATATCGAGCTAGATTTTGGCCGTTTTACCACCGGTAACACCCACACCGCTTACGTCATCTGCACTCAGGTGGAAACCCTCGCTGAAAAAATGGGCATCGATTTAGCTCAATCTACCGTCGTGGTTTGTGGGGCCACCGGAGATATCGGCAGCGCTGTTTGTCGTTGGTTAAATGAAAAAACCGATACAAAAGAACTAATCTATGTGGCACGCAATCAAGAGCGTTTACAATCTCTGCAAGAGGAGTTAGGACGCGGTAAAATTCTCCCCCTAGAGGAGGCTTTACCCCTGGCTGATATCATTGTTTGGGTGGCTAGTATGCCTAAAGGGGTGGAAATTGATCTAGATAAACTTAAGCGCCCCTGCATTATTATTGATGGTGGTTATCCGAAAAATTTAGGCATGGTATTAAATGCCCCCGATATTTCGGTGATTAAGGGCGGCATTGTCGAGCATTCCCTCGATATTGACTGGAAAATTATGAAAATCGTTAATATGGATATTCCCTCTCGTCAAATGTTTGCCTGTTTTGCTGAGGCGATTTTATTGGAGTTGGAGGGTTGGCAAACTAATTTTTCCTGGGGACGCAATCAAATTACCGTCCCTAAAATGGAACAAATCGGCGCAGCTTCCCGCAAACACGGGTTTCAACCTTTGTTATTTTAATTAATATCCCCAACCCCCCCCCACCGACCACGGAATTAGAAGTTTTAGGCGACAAATAATTAGGAGTGAGCGCTTGACTTTGCCAGCGGCTTGGGTTATGATTGTTTTATAATGGGATGGTCGTGTTTACAGCGAAACGCTTAGATTACCATTATGAATAAACTCTTTTAAAAATATTATCCCAAAATCTGCCGACAAAAGCAAGCAAAATTTTGCCATCAATTGTTAAGTTTTGTTAAGAAAAATCCTAAGAGTGGCAAGGAAGAGAACTCCCTTAACAGATCAGTCCGATCTCTTTGATAGTTTCTCAGGGCTTTTGGGGGAATTATAGAGATGTGGGGCTGATTTTTAGCTCGTTCCCAAGTTCTACCTGGGAACGCTTTGTTGAGGTTCTACCTGAATACTACTTTAAGGCAGAGCCTTCGACTCATTGTTCGCTTAATTTTTTAAGGGAAGGGTTTTAAAATTGCTGGAACCTTTATCCTGTATGCTTTTTAGCGAATAAGGTAAGCAGAAAATCCGAGAATGCGATCGCCAATTGACTCGCTCAAACCCTGATCAATTCGTTAACTTCCAAATGGTTTTTTTGTACTAATAAATATTCGAATAGAACGCTCAATGCGTTTGCTAGACTGTGTTTGAGACAATTTATCAAATTTTCGGTTCGAGAAATGAGCGAACGGTGAGTTTGAACTCTCAAAAATTAATTATGCAAGAAATCTAATAATAATTAGGGTTTGCTGAATAAATCTAAAAACCTTGTTGGATAGGGTTTTTAGACTTGTTTTCCCTCAAAAAGTGCCGACCATTGGAGTGATTGGGGGGAAAATTCAGGTACTTTTTCCCTGAAAATTAGGTAGTTGACCACCTGAAAATCGATAAA
>NZ_JASJFB010000095.1:0-3068 GCF_030065455.1 Microcystis sp. M53602_WE12
AAGCAAAAATTATTGATTAACTCCAAAAACTTGAGAATATTTAAATTAACATTCCGCAATATTTACAAATTCTTAAGAATTAATTGAGAAAGATTTTTATTTAACAACGATGTTATGATGGTTACAGCGATTTTATGGAATTTCATAATGGCTTTTTCTGTGCTTTTTTGGGCAGCAACGGTTGAAACCCTTGCCACACCTAGAAGGTCATCCTAATTAAGACAGGTAAATGAGTCAATTTCACCCACAACGATGATCTTTTTTTTGTGTAGTTTTATTGCAAAAAAAAAGTTTTTTTGACAAAAAGCACAAAGTATGATGCGGCCTAGCGGATTTCTAGCTGCGAGTAGTTATTGGAGAGAAGGGAGCAGGGAAGTGGGGAGTGGGGAGAGAAAGTTCGAGCATTTGTACTAAAAATTCCAATACGCAGTTTAAATTCAGTACAGATTAGCTAATTATCTAAGAGCAAAGGTCGCAGAAAACCGCCATAATTCTCGTCATCTGTACCGATAAAGACTTCTATTTTACCTCTAGGAGATTCTCTGGTGGTCACCGCTTCCACTTTGGAGCCGTCGATTTCTGCAATTTTTTGGGGATTAGGGGCAAGAATTAGGCTATTATCGGCTGTAACTTGACCAATACGGTAAACAGCACTTCTAAACACTCCCGCATTATCTGGATCGTAAGCGGAAGCTATGTAGATATTACCTTGCTTATCTACGGCTAAATCGGAGATGGGGCGAATATTTTTACCACTACCAAAAGGACTCCGAAAAGTTACCGACTGAAATTCCCCGAATTTTAAGGGATTGAACGAGATATCCGTCCAGCGAATTTTGGTACTCTCTTGACTATCGGCCCGTTCTGCGTAGATAAATAGATAACGATCGCCTTGCCGACTAACAGCGATCGCCTCTACATTTTCGACTGCGATCGGCCAATTTATTTGCTCAACTATCTTGACTTTTTGCTGGTTATATGCTAGTAAAAATAGTCTTTGAAAAGGTTTTTTGTCGCCACTTTCAGCCAACAAAAATAAGTTAGTTTCAGGGATATGAGTAATACTTTCGAGATCGTTACTCAATCCCTCTGGATTTGGCCAATCTACCCTTAAAACCTGCCATAATAGGGGTTTTTCCTGCGTAGGCAGCCGTAAAAGACTCAGCCTTGGTTGAGATGGATCACTATTTTTGCCCTTATTTTTGGCATCGTGAACCCCTAGAAAAATATCTGCTTCTACCCAAGCTAAACCACTGAGATCCGGAAGATAAGTCTCCAGTTGTCTCGATTGTTGAGCAAAAGAGACTTGCACGACCGAAAAAAAGAAAACTAGCCCTAAAATCCCTGAAAAAACAGTTTTCAATCGGCTATTCTTGCTAAAAAATGCTCTCTTCTCTAACATATATCTCCTAACTCCTAATATCACTGATTAACTCCTCCACCACGCGATTTAAACCGACGGAATGGGAAGCTTTACATAAAATGCGATCGCCAGAATCGATCACGTCCTTCAAACGATTAATTAAATCTATATGAGTTTGAAAACATTCGCAAGCGACCCCAGTAGCGGACTCAGCAATAAATTTAGCTTCTGGGTCATCTACCAAGACAAACAAGCGATCTATACCTAGTTTTTGCACCCTCTCACCCACTTGGCGATGTAATTGCTCCGAAAAAGACCCTAACTCCTTCATCGTGCCTAAAACAGCAATATGACGCTGACCGGGAGTAGCTTTCAGTAAATCCAAGGCCGCTAACATTGATTCTAGACCCGCGTTATAGGTTTCATCGAGGAGTAGGATATCTGGCTCTAATTGGTAACGTTTGGCCCGACCACTGGGTAAATTAACTTTAATTCCCTCTTGCAAAGAAGTCCAATCGATGCCTAAAATTTTCGCTACGGCCAAGGCCGCCATAAAATTTAAAGCATGATGACGACCGGATAAAGGTAAGTTAAAATCTAGTCCATTGACTCGTAAAGTAGTTAAATCCAGTAATTCCCCGACTATATCGCCGCCAGAGAAGCCATAGGTAATTGTTTCCCCCTGCCATACCCGTTTAGCTGTTTCGGTAAGTAAAGGGTGATCGTAGTTAAGAACAGCTATACTACTAGAAGGAGACTCGGCCAATAACTCACCCTTGGCCTCTGCGATCGCTGCTTCCGACCCTAAACGACCGATGTGAGCGGTTCCCACATTAGTAATCACTGCGATCGTCGGTTGGGCGATTTGAGCGAGCAGGGCAATTTCTCCCCGTCCCCGCATTCCCATCTCGATTACGGCACTATCGTGAGTTTCATCCAGTTCGAGGAGAGTTTTCGGCACTCCGATCTCATTGTTATAATTAGCCAAGGTTTTATGTACCTTTCCCCGGGTTGCTAATACGGAGGCGATTAATTCTTTAGTCGTGGTTTTCCCCACCGATCCTGTAATAGCAATCACGGGTATAGTAAATTGATTCCGCCACCAATGGGCTAATTGCTGATAGGTTTCTAGGGTATTCTGGACTAGAAATACAGGAATATTACTAGAGTAATTTACCGAAACTGGCTGATCGACAATCAATGTCGCCGCTCCTTTTTCGATAGCCATATCGATAAAATCATGACCATTAAAATTATCACCTTTTAAGGCCAAAAATGCTTGTCCTGACTCAATACTACGGCTATCAGTATTAATGCCAGATACTAAACTATCAGGACTAAAACTTATGTCACCATTATCTTGTAAGGACAATAATTGAGCTAGTTGATTGAGGGATAAATGACAGGGCATAGACAATAAAAATACTTAGGAGTAAATTCCGAATCATCTAGAAGATAGATGTGAACTACTCTCAAGGTCGTTGAGAGCTTCCTATTTCTTGGGGGATTGCCTCAAGACAGACTTACGCCCAGCTTTTGGTCTTACATCCCCTCTATAGGCAGTATCGCCGCTCTTCTGGTTTTTGTGTGGAAGGAAGAAGAATAGGGATAATTTTCGGGAAATATAGTCTTTAAAGCCTTGCCTAGCAAGACTTCCAGGCACTCCCTACCACACAAATTAACGACAAGCTGTGACTTAGATCAC
>NZ_JASJFB010000288.1:0-2726 GCF_030065455.1 Microcystis sp. M53602_WE12
ACCGTGCAGTTTCCGATATTTATAGGAATCGTGTAGCTAATTTTGATGATCAATTAATCTTAACGGCTTGTGGATTATGGAATTTTTATTTAGCGGCAGCATAAGCATTAATTAAAAGGAGAAGCAAGCTGAACTTCTCACAAAATAATTCATTCGGCTTTTTCTTATTTTGCAACAAGTCTATTATGGCGCAAGAGCAGTGATTAAGCTAAACGGCGCTTAACCTGCATGATCCAACAGCTATAACCCTTTTGGAGTCTATATCGGTGATCCGAAGTAAAAGCCGTTTAGCTTACTACGCTTCGGGAAATCTAACCATCTACTACAACGCGGAACAACTAAAAAAACGTGATTTCTGTGGTTCCGATTTTTTTGTGGTTTTAGATACCGAAAAACGTCCCCGCAAAAGTTGGGTAGTCTGGGGAGAACAGGGGAAATATCCGGATGTAATTGTCGAGATTCTCTCCGATTCTACGGCCAATATTGACCGCAATAACAAGAAAATTCTCTATCAGAATACCTTTCGCACTCCTAATTATTTTGGGTTTGATCCTAATACTTTAGAATTACAAGGATTTAGACTAATTGATGGACAATATCAAGCCATTTCTCCCAATGAACAGGGTTATCTCTGGAGTGAACAGTTAGGATTATATTTAGGGATATTTGACCGTAAACTGCGTTATTTTACCGCCGATGGTCAATTAGTCCCCACTCCTCAAGAAGCGGAATTACAGCAACGACAGGCAAAAGAACAGGCTCTTTTAGAAAAAGAAAGGGAACGACAAGCTAAGGAAAAATTAGCCCAAAAATTGCGAGAATTAGGCATCGATCCCGATGCAATTTAGGGGAAATCTGATCAGTAGGGTTTGAAGACAAAATAACAAACCCTGCTATAAGATTAAAAAGCAAAATTATTTTCTAGCAGTTATGGTGACAGCAGCGCCCCTAGTGGGTGTAATTATGGGCAGTGATTCCGACTTACCCACCATGAAAGAAGCGATCGCAGTTTTAGAGGTTTTTCAGATTAGCCACGAAGTCACCATTGTCTCGGCCCATCGTACCCCCGAAAAAATGTTTGAATACGGCAAAAACGCTCATTTAAGGGGAATAAAAGTGATTATCGCTGGAGCCGGCGGGGCTGCCCATTTACCCGGGATGGTGGCATCTTTAACCCCCTTACCCGTGATTGGAGTTCCCGTAGTCACGCGCACTTTACAAGGGTTAGACTCTCTCTATTCAATTGTACAGATGCCCGCAGGCATTCCCGTGGCCACGGTGGCGATCGGTAATGCCAAAAATGCCGGACTTTTAGCGGTTCAAATTCTCGCCATCGGTAATGCTGATCTTTTAGAGCAAGTTATCGCCTATCGTCAATCCCTCAGCGATTCCGTCCTCGAAAAACAAAGCAATCTTCAACGACTAGGCTATCAAGACTATCTAGGGCAGAGTTCACCTAAGTAGGGTAGATTGAGAAAAGATTAAGTAACAAATTATGAAGTAATTATGCGTTGGATCACCGCTTGTGTATTGAGTCTATTGCTCTTTTTTGCCCTACCCATAGCGGCTTATGCCGATAGCCCGACTATTAGCGAAGAACAGATTAGAGAAGGGGAAGTTATCGCCGAAAAAGCCCTAGAAGCCACAGAAAAAGGGGATTACGCCCAGGCCGAAAGCTATTGGACCCAATTAGTCGCCAAATTCCCCACTAATCCCGCCGTCTGGAGTAATCGCGGCAATGCCAGAGTCAGCCTCAATAAATTAGAGGATGCGATCGCTGATTTCAACCAAGCGATCGCCATTGCCCCCGATGCCCCCGATCCCTACCTCAATCGCGGCACCGCTTTAGAGGGAGAAGGCAAATATCAAGAAGCGATCGCCGATTATAATAAAGTTTTAGAACTGGATCCCAATGATGCCTTTGCCTATAACAATCGCGGCAACGCCGAAGGCGGTTTAGGGGACTGGGAAGCCGCCGTCAAAGACTATCGCCAAGCTACCCAACTAGCCCCGAATTTTGCCTGGGCGCAAGCTAATCTGGCTCTGGCCCTGTACGAATTGGGCAGATATCCAGAAGCAGTCCAAAAAATGCGGAATATTGCCCGCAAATACCCCATGTTTCCCGATGTCAGAGCAGCCTTAAGCGCCGTTTTATGGACCCAAGGACAACAGGGAGAGGCGGAAAGCAATTGGGTAGCCGCCGTCGGCATGGATACCCGCTATCAAGACCTCGATTGGGTAAAAAGCGTGCGACGTTGGCCGCCGAATATGGTTCTAGCCTTAGATAAGTTTCTTAACTTAAAGTAAAGAAGGACTAAATAGCAATTTTTCTCGCAGTAGCGGGACTGAGAGGCCAATTATCCTGAAATCCGCGACTAAAATACAATTGAGATGTGCTGGGTTGTACTGCATTTAAACTGCGTCGGGGAAATTTTAGTACAAATGCTCAAACTTCCTCGACCCAGCTCCGGCTCCCCCAACTCCGGTGGGGTTAAATACAGAAACTTGCAACTTTGACACCGCCACTGTCACTACCACCCCTAAGAGATGAAGTGTAAACTAATTAGGGTTTGCTGAATAAATCTAAAAACCTTGTTGGATAAGGCTTTTAGACTTTTTTGACCTCAAAAAGTGCCGACCATTGGAGTGATTGGGGGGAAAATTCAGGTACTTTTTCCCTGAAAATTAGGTAATTGACCCCCTCAAAATCGGTAAAACCCCACACC
>NZ_JASJFB010000359.1:0-2318 GCF_030065455.1 Microcystis sp. M53602_WE12
GTTCTTAAAACCTGTCTATCTCCAGCGTTGGATGATAATTATCTGTCAAAAAATAATGCTTCTACACAAGTTCTCTATTTAAATAAGAGAATTTTATCTGATTTTTTTCAAAATGAGAATTGCTGGCAGAAAACTGATGGTTATCGTGGTTAATGACGATAATCAGCCGCAGATATCGAAAGAGGTAGCCAGTAAATTAGTCAAAAATCCCGATATTATCGCTGTTGTCGGTCATAATGCCTCCGATGCCAGTTTGGCCGCCGCTCCTATCTACGAAAAAGGCGGTTTGGTGATGATTTCTCCCACCTCCCTGGCTAATAATCTCTCCGGTGCGGGAAATTATATCTTTCGTCTGGTGGCTTCTAACGGCAAAATTAGGGAAAAATTAGCAAATTACATAGTAAATACTGCTAAAGTCCAGAAAATTGCTTTTTGCTACGATTCTCAAGCTCCTGATAATGTTTCCTTTAAAGATGAGTTGATGGCTAATGTGGCGAAAAAAGGCGGTCAAATTGTGCCGATTGTCTGTGATCTGAGTGTCCCCAATTTTAAGGCCGATCAAGCCCTTAATCAGGCGATTTCTGGGGGTGCTAACGGCCTATTTGTCGTCGCTCATGTTGATCGTCTCGATCCCGTTTTTGAGGTTATTCGCTCCAATCGTCAGCGTTTGCCTCTGTTTAGTAGTCCCACCCTCTACAATATTCGCACCCTCGAAGATGGCGGCAAAAACGCCCAAGGTTTAACCCTTGCCGCACCCTGGCACCCCTCGCTTAACCAGACTTTTGCCAATCTTATGCAGGAACAGTGGCGCGGTCCAGTTAGTTGGCGCACAGCCACCAGTTTTGACGCTACACGGGTGATTATTGCCGGTTTAAGGGAAAATCCTCAACGTCAGGGCCGACAATCGCTGCTGCGTTCCGCCAATTTTCATCAAACAGGGGCCACCGGAAAAATTAGCTTTGATCCTAATACTGGCGATCGCATCGGTCAACCGGTGTTAATTCAAGTGCGATCGACTCCCTCCGGTGAGCAGTTTGTCCCTTTACCTTGAAAAGTCCCCAGTCCACCAAAGTCGGGAGAGTTGGCAACTCTCCCCCCAAAAAGTCTCAAAAATTACAATTATTTCAATGTTCAACCCTGAGCAAGAAATGAATGGCTAATATGTTAAAATATGCCTAGATATTTGTAAACTTTTTCCTTTGTATGGATATCGTTATTATCGAAGATGAAATTGAAATCGCCCATTTGATTGAGCAAACTTTAGAGCGGGAGTCCTTTACTTGTCATCTGGCTTATAATGGTAGGGTAGGACTAGAACTATTTTATCAAAAGCAACCAGACTTAGTTATTTTAGATTTAATGTTACCCGAATTAGATGGACTAGAATTGTGTGCTAGAATTCGCCAAAAACCAGGGACAAAAGACCCCTATATTTTAATGTTAACCGCTAGGGGAGAAGAAATTGATCGCATTATCGGTCTATCTACGGGAGCCGATGATTACATGGTCAAACCCTTTAGTCCCCGGGAATTAACCGCTCGCGTAAGAGCCTTATTAAGACGTAGTTTAAGACACGATAGCCAACCCCAGCAACTCCATCGCAGCCGTCATTTTATTATCGACTTAGATCAACATTCTGCTGTTCGTAAATTGGAGGGAATGCCAGAGGAAACCCTCGATTTAACCACCTTAGAATTTAATTTATTAGCTACCTTTGTCAGTTATCCCAATCGCGTCTGGAGTCGCACCCAATTAATCGATAATCTCTGGGGAAATGATTTTTTTGGCGATGAAAGGGTAGTAGATACCCACATCCGACGCTTACGCAAAAAAGTAGAACCCGATCCTGCTAATCCGATCTTTATCAAAACTGTAGTCGGTGTCGGTTATAAATTTGAAGATGACATTATTTAGGGTCTGCTGAAAAAGTTTGTTGGTGGGGTTAGGAGTCAGGAGCCGGTCGTCAGTATTCACGAGGCAGTATTCAGGAGATAAGTAGGGTGTGCTGAAAAAGTTTGTTGGTGGGGTTAAGGAGTCAGGAGTCAGGAGTCAGGAGTCGGGAGTTTCAGGCTTTGTTGCCCTCTCTTTTTGTACCAATTTATGTACTATAAAAAGGATAATGCAAGGTTTTTGAGAGCCCCAATCCGATTTTCGCAGCATGAACATCGGATTTTAACAGGTCAAAAGCCTTATTTTAAAAGGGTTTTACCATTATTCAGCAACCCCTATTTAATACTGCACACTTAAAAACTCAAATCTGATAACTGAAAACTCACATCTGATAACTGATAACTGATAACTGAAATCCCTAAAACCCA
>NZ_JASJFB010000195.1:0-2453 GCF_030065455.1 Microcystis sp. M53602_WE12
GGTAAAGGAACGTCAGTTCCCGTTAATTATCGAATCGTTAATAAACAGGAGGGTCAGACAAAACATGAATATTTCTTAGAAATGTTGGACGAAGTAAAAGCTTGGGGATTGAAACCAGAGACAGTCACAGGAGACAGTTGTTATGCTGCCAAAGAAACCATGAATACCCTTAAAGACAAGGGCTTTCGGGGTTTGTTTACTCCTCATGTGAATCGGGCGCGTCTCGGTTGAAATAGGAACTAAATATGTTCAAGTTCAAACCTTAGATATCCCGACCGATGGATTAATTGTTTATCTGAAACAAGTGGGATGAGTCAAGGTATTTAGAACGGTCTTCAAAAACGAATTCCGTTACTACGTTGTGTTCGTCTCTAACTCAGAGAAACTCCCCTCAATCACCAGGACAGAATTCCAGAAAATTCATGAACAACATTGGGGAATTGAGCAGTACCATCGTGCCTTAAAACCATTGTGTAATATTGAAGGGTTTCAAGTAAGAGAAAGTCAGGCGATCAGGACTCACATATTTTGTGCCATTCGCAGATTTATTCAGTTAGAATTTCTCCGATTTAAAGCGCAAATTGTTAATTGGTATTCCTGACAAAGGGAGTTATTTACTGAGGTCATCCGCTCTTTTATTGTCAATAATTTAGCATCCAACTTCCTTGACCTCAATAACTTGGAAGCCATAGTCTGAAGTTCAAAGGCATACTACGGAAATTCTGTCAATGCGTAAGTCCTAAAGCAATGATTAGACAAGGGGCTTAAGCCCCTTGTCTTCAAGGTTAGTTACAGTTGCTATCTTCTGTTTACTTCTTTTTAGCTGGAGCTGCTGGCGCAACTTGGGAGCATCTCATTTATGCAAGTGAGTAATTATGCTTGTCGCTAAAACTTGCTTCTGGTAAGGCTTTCAAAATAGCTTGACATAAAACTTAATTTAGGAGTTACAAAGGTGAGATGCTCACCGCAACTTTTGCGGCGTTGTCAGATTAGAATATGAAAGATGCAATGCAATCCTTGCTATCAAAGTAATTTCAGTTCCAAGCTGATTCGGAGCATCTTTCAATTTGACAACGCCACTTTTGCTGTAACTTTGACACTATTGACACCCTTGATTTGTTTTGCCAAGGGGTCAATTTTGTCGAGTTGCTCTTGAGTTTCTACGGTTCCAGAGACGACTACCGCTCCATCTTTAGCAGAAACTGTAAGTTGCCCTTTCGGGATGTTGGCTTCTAGCTTAGAGCGAACTTCACTGGAAAGGTCACTGTTGGCGCGATCCGCATCTCCTCCAGTTAGATTGTTGCGTTGCTCACGAGCGCGAATATCAGAATTGAGTTGATTTCGGCGCACTTGACTAGACGCATCGCTTTGGTTCTTTTGGACTGTTTTAGTATCAGGAACTTGCCCCGTTTCCTCTGTGGAAGAAGGGGCGTTGGTGCTAGTTTTAGCGTTGTTCTCACAAGCCACAGTTCCAATCAGTAGAAGGCTGCTGAGGATTAAAGTTGTGATCTTTTTCATGATGCAAATCCTTTAATAATTTCCGATTTTACAAACGAGAAGCAGGAGGATCGACATAGCCTTCAATTGCTAGGGCATTGTAAATTTCCCACTCGCGAATCCCTCGGCGCTTTAGAATTGTTTCAGCCTGAAGGATGTCAGCATCTGCACCGTCCACGATCAACAGGTAGTCTCCACGAACCACATAATCGTGATAGACTCGTGCCCGATCTTCTGGAATTCCTAGACCAATTAGACCACCTACCAAACCTCCGGTAGCCGTCCCGATTGCACCGCCAGCTAACGTGGTAGCGATCGCAGTTGCAGCCGCCCCTGCCAACATGACGGGGCCCACTCCAGGAATTGCCAATATGCCCAACCCAACCAGCAAGCCTGTCAGTCCTCCGATGGCTCCGCCTGCCGCTGCCCCGGTCTTTGCTCCTTCGTCAATATGAGTTGTTTTTGTTTCGGTAAGCTCTTGAACTCGTGTCTCACCAATCCGGTTGCTCTGCTCCAGTCGTTCAGGCTCTTTGGCAATGATTGATACCTCATTCATGGCAAATCCGTCATCTCGTAATCCATTCAGTGCCTTCTCTGCCTCTTGATAGCTAGAGAAGATTCCCACGGCTCGTTTACGGTTAGTTAAAGTCATTTTTCCCTCCAACGCTATGCGGTAAAAGCTTTGTAAATCCTATAGTATGGCGAACTATAGCGATTGAATTTCCTGATTCGAGTTGATAATTCTGCTCTTGGCATTACTGTAACAGGCGGTTGCTTGATTTACTGTATGAATTGATTGAGTCTGTATGAATTGCTTGAATACGACACAAAATGTAACGGGCGATGCACTAGAACTACCTTTTTTTATTAATAAATAGGGCTCTTCGGGAATTGTTATGCAAATAATTAACTTAAAATAAAATTCGATGAGAGCAACTACGCTCAAAAGTAGCTGA
>NZ_JASJFB010000004.1:0-2113 GCF_030065455.1 Microcystis sp. M53602_WE12
ACCATTGGAGTGATTGGGGGGAAAATTCAGGTTCTTTTTCCCCGAAAATTAGGTAATTGACACCTTCAAAATCGCTAAAACCCCACACCCTACACCCTACACCCCACACCCTGCCACCAGGAAAAACTTTTTCAGCAGACCCTAAATATTCTCGTTTTCAAGGTTTAATTGGGCAATAGCTTCATCAATTAAATCACAGCCCTCCCCCAGGGATTCGATGCGCGAAAACCGATCGCGCCAAACCGCCGCAGCAGTAAAATCCTGACAATACCAAGCCAGATGTTTCCGCGCTTGCCAAATACCGCGTTGTCCCTTGTATAGCCATAGCCCCTGTAAATGCTCTTTAGCTAGGCTTAACAGGTCAATAGAGGTGGGTTTCGGCAACTTTTTGCCTGTTTTGAGGTAATAATCGATTTCCCCCACTAAATAGGGATAACCGAGGGTTCCCCGCGAACACATCACCCCATCGGCCCGAGTAAATTCCAAACAATTAATCGCCGCTTCCACAGAAACAATATCACCATTAGCGATGACAGGAATCGATAAAACCTCCTTCACCCGTTTAATCCATTGCCAATCGGCTGGCCCGTGATAACCCTGTTCCCTAGTGCGTGCGTGCAGGGTCAACATTTGCGCTCCCGCATCTTCCAAACGACGGGCAAAATCGATAATATTAATCTCCTGAGCGTTCCATCCCAAGCGAGTTTTCACCGTTACTGGCACTGATACCGCTCTCACCACTTCCCTAACAATTTGCTCGGCAATTTCTGGCTGTCGTAAAAGGGAAGAACCGCCGCCTTTTTTAGTAATTTTATTAACAGGACAACCCATATTAATATCGATGGTCATCGCTCCTTCTTTAACCGCTTTTTTCGCCGCCACAGCCATAAAATCGGGACGGCAATCAAATAACTGCATACTAATTGGTTGTTCTTTGTCCCCGATAACCATCAATTGCGGTAACTCTTGCAGCTGGGAGATTTCTGTCGCGTTAACCATCTCCGTATAGAGCATCGAATCAGGAGCAAAGCGTCTCACCAAGCGCCGAAACACTAAATCGGTGACACCGGATAAAGGTGATTGCAAGACGCGGCTATGCACTTCTAAGTTACCGATTTTGAGAGGGGATGAGTAGATAGCCATAGAACCAGTTAAAAAATCAACAGCCAACACCAGCAAACCGAACAATTAGGGGATAGTTCCGTCACTGTTAGTATTTTGCCAACCCCTAATATATGCTTAACCGTCAACTTCTAGTCTAAAACTACCTGTATGATGATTGGAGAGGATAGAATCTTATCTCTCCTAAACGAGTAATTAAACAAAAATTTCGCTTTTTTTTATGGATAATCTGCAACTCTGGCAACGTTACCAAGATTGGTTATACTATCACCCTAACCTAGAACTTTATCTCGATGTCAGTCGGATTCCCTTCGATGAGGCTTTTCTCAAAGGTCTAGAAGCAAAATTCGAGCGTGCTTTCCAAGATATGGCAGCCTTAGAACAGGGTGCGATCGCAAATCCCGACGAACAGCGTATGGTCGGCCACTACTGGCTGCGCGCTCCTGAACTCGCTCCTAACCAGGAATTGCGGGCCGAAATCACCGAACCCCTAGCACAGATCAAAGAATTTGTCAAGAAAATTCACTCCGGAGCGATTAAGCCACCCAATCGGGCAAAATTTAGCCATATTCTCTGTGTAGGCATCGGGGGGTCTGCTTTGGGTCCCCAATTCGTCGGTTCGGCTCTATCCCCCCTTAATCCCCCCTTAGAGATTGCTTTTATTGATAATACCGACCCCAAAGGTATCGATCGCACCCTAGCCCATTTACCCTTAGCTACCACTCTCGTTATCGTCACCAGTAAATCCGGCGGCACTCCCGAAGCGAGAAACGGAATGTTAGAGGTCCGCAACGCTTACGAAAAACTGGATTTAGACTTTCCGCAACACGCGGTCGCCGTCACTATGCCTGGTAGCCAACTGGACAAATACGCCCAAGATTGGCTAACTCGTTTCCCCATGCAGGATTGGGTCGGTGGTCGTACATCAGAACTATCCGCCGTCGGTCTTCTCCCGGCCGCTTTGCAGGGTATCGACATTGATGAAATGTTA
>NZ_JASJFB010000711.1:0-1783 GCF_030065455.1 Microcystis sp. M53602_WE12
AGGGTCAACGGTGAACCTGGTGTTAAAACTATTTGGTTGGGACTGGGAAGGTTACATGATATCAGCGAGACTTGGAAACTATCTCATCAAATTAGTCCCCCCATAGAACCCCCTTGAGCCATCTTGCAGACTTTTCTCTTTTTGTCAAATTTTATGTTAAGAAAGATGTGACTAATGGATAGGGGGGGCAGGGGGGATCGAACCTAAAATCCATTTTTAATTTAATTATAACCAGCTACTTATCATGTTTGATTCTCCTGTTGATCTTCTCATTCTCTCCAATGGCCCTGGAGAAATATCTACATGGGTGCGTCCAGTTGTCAAGAGATTGCGACAAAACTTAACAGAAGATCGATCGCTGTTGCGGATTTCGGTGATTCTTTCCCCTTGTACTCATTCTATGGGGGCGGAAACGGAAGTAGTTAGGAAATATCCAGAGGTCGATCGAGTCCAGTCGCCAGAAAACTTCTTTAATTTTCTTTTCTGGGGAAAAACCGCCGATAATTGGGATTGGCACCCCAAGGGCATCGTTTTATTTTTAGGGGGCGATCAATTTTTTGCCCTCACCATCGGTAAACGTTTGGGTTATCGCACCGTTATCTATGCGGAATGGGAAGCGCGTTGGTATCGGGGTATCGATCGCTTTGCCGTGATGAATACAAGTGTATTAAAAAATATTCCTGAACAATATCAATCTAAATTTACCGTTATCGGCGATTTAATGGTGGATTTGCCCACTGCTATCACCCCCGATGACACTACCTTAATTGCACTCCTCCCGGGTTCCAAACCCTCGAAATTAGCCCAGGGTGTACCCCTAACCCTAGCCATTGCTGAAAAGATACACGCGCAGGCTCCCCAGACTAAATTCTTGATTCCCGTCGCTCCTACCCTAAATTTAGCTTATTTGGCGAAATTTGCCGATCCTAGCTATAATCCGATGATCACTAAAACCGGTTGGAGTGCTGCCCAATTAAAAAACGGAGAAAAACCCTATCTAGAAACAGCCAAAGGTTTAAAAGTTGACTTAATTACCGATTTTCCCGCCCATAACCAGCTTTCTCGCTGTCATTTAGCTTTAACGACGGTGGGAGCTAATACTGCCGAATTAGGGGCGCTGGCAATCCCGATGATTATTTTACTACCGACTCAGCAACTAGACGCGATGAGAACTTGGGACGGTTTACCCGGTTTATTAGCCCAACTGCCGGGGGTGGGTTCTTTATTTGCTAAGATAATTAATCTCTATATGTTGCGAAAAAAACGTTTATATGCCTGGCCAAATATTTGGGCCGGTGCCGAAATTGTTCCGGAATTATTGGGGGAATTACAACCAGAAGAAGTGGCAAATATGGCTATATCTTGGTTAGAAAATCCCGAACAATTAGAGGCTATCCGGCAAAAATTGCGGGCAGTGCGTGGGCAAGCAGGAGCAGTGGATAAGTTAGTATCTATTATTGCCGAACAACTGTCTAGTTTCTAAGCAATCAGAGAATTAAGCTTGTTGGTTATATAGCAATTCCCATAGTTGTGAGGTACAGAGTCTTAGGTTTTGAGGAGTCAGGAGTCAGGAGTTAAGATTTTGGTGTACCTCATGAGATTGGGAAACGCTATAATTAAATTGAAGATAGATTTTGGGTTCGATCCCCCCTGCCCCCCTTGATAAGCTATCCCTTATAGGGATCTTTCTTAACAATTTTTGCAGTAAGCACTCCAACCCTTATCCTGACTTGATTTCAGTTTTTTCTTTGTCAGTAAGGGTGTCAACAAGGAATATTACAAA